>JABDCE010000015.1 GCA_013288285.1 Bacteroidota bacterium | reverse complement strand
GCCGCATCTTTACCGGCCATCAGCTCTCCCATATTTGACGGCACTATCTGCCACGATAAACCAAACTTGTCTTTCAGCCAGCCACACTGCACTTCCTTTCCTCCGGCAGTTAGCTGCTCCCAGAAATAATCGATCTCATCCTGCGAGTCGCAATTCACTACAAAAGATATCGCCTCAGTAAAATGATACATTGGCCCGCCATTCAGCACCAGGAAGTCCTGCCCGTTCAGCTGAAAAGACGCGGTCATTACCGAGCCAGGTACACCGGGCGCGCCTTCGGGATAACGGGATATTGCCTTGACCTTTGAGTCTTTGAAAATGGACATGTAGAAGTTCATCGCTTCTTCTGCATTATTATCAAACCATAGGAACGGAGTTATCTTTTGCATATTGGCTGGTTTTAGAGTGACTACAAATGTACAGGGTATCCGTTTACCCGAAAGGGTATAGTACGACATTATTAAGGTGAATTATGAATGTACCGGAACTATTTCCAATTAGTTTTTATCTCCGGGTCTATAGGATTGTAGGTAAAGTACTGCACTATGCGAGGTATGGTTGATGTGTTGGGGCTGCTGCCATGAGGCAGCGCCTGGTGCCAGATGATGAAGTCACCGGCATTTGCTGCTATTGGTTCTGCCCCCAGTGCATACAGGTTCTGTGTCCTCGGATTGGCATCGGCTGGCAAGCCGTTTAGCCATTCTTCTATCCGGTTCTGAAAACCCGGCACCAGCGTGAAGGCGCCCTGGTTAGCTTTTGTATCGGCGAGGTAAAGGATACCCTGCAGCCCGAAGGGGATGGGCAGTTCAAGGCTCACGTCCCAATGAAGCCGCGGGCCGGGAAAATGATAGGTCTCCGTTTCCGGTGGATTGAACCCGACCCTGTCTGTATTTACCCAGATGTCTTTTCTGCCCCACAGTTGCTCATGCGCTGCCCTGATAATAGCTGACTCCCGGTTTTTCTGTAACAACGGGTGTTGAAATAACTGCACCATTATACCCTGCCTTGCCGGATGCGGTTTGTACCATGTTTCCGGATCGTCTCTTTTTATTTCCAGGAAGTCACAGATCATTTGGACTGTTTCATCGCAATCTGCTTTTGGTATAGCACCGCGCAGAATGATATAACCATTCTTATTCCAGAATTCCATGTCCGCATCACTCAGCACGTTTGCAGTTGCCTGCTCCACTTGCGCATCAGGGTTTGTGAGGCTTGCATTGAACAGTTTTATTTTTTCTTCAGAAATGTGCTGGTTGTTCACTTCAAGTACCCAGTCTTCAAAGCCCGCAAAATCAGGATGTTCATTGTAGATGTACCTTATTGTCTGTTCCAGGCCCAGACCCAGCGCACTCAATAGCGTTACATCCGTCTGCCACTCATTTTCCAAATCATTCATTTTGATCTGTCCGCTTCGCTTGGCCATTGACTTAGACCAGTAACGTTTAAGATGCATGATACCCAGTTTCCCGGTTTCGTCTGATGAAGCAAGCAGTGGCGATGCCGCTAAGTTGTTTGTTTCCATGGTGTCGTTTTGTCCGTACAATATATGTCATCTATGGTACAAAAAAAAGCCTCACCTTCACGTATCACCTGATGACGATCTTCCCCGGCAATACCTGGCTAGCTGTATATGCCTGCAAAAAATAGCAACCGGGTGCCACTTGCAGATCAAACATCTGCTCGTAATTTGTTCTTGACGAAACTGTGCTGACTATTTCGCCTAAAATATTGCAAATAACCACGCGAACAGGTTCATTCACATCAGAAGTGACCGTTAATGAAAATCGCCCCGAGCTGGGATTTGGAGCCATTTTCAATCCTGCTTCGGCACTTTGCACACTCACCACACCCGTTGGCCTGTTCATCTGCCGGATACGGTTGTTGGTATAGTCTGATATAAAAATGTTTCCACTGCCATCTACCGCAACCCCATACGGCCCGTTTAGTTGCGCAGCCAACGCCTCGCCTCCATCTCCGCCAAAACCCGCAGTGCCATTCCCTGCAATTGTATAAATTAACCCGGCAGCATTTATCGCGCGAACCCGTTCATTCCACCCATCGGCAATGTACACATTTCCGGTAGCGTCTACGGCCACACCTATTGGCTCTGAAAGCGCGGCAGCTATCGCCGCAATACCCTCGCCATTGTAGCCACTCGTTCCAATTCCCGCTATGGTGGTGATCATTCCTGATGCATCGATTTTGCGGATGCGCTCATTATCTACATCGCATACATACACATTGCCGGCATTATCCACTGCGATACCATAAGGTCCCTGCAACTGCGCTGACGTAGCGGCAATGCCATCTCCATTGTAGCCACCGGTACTCGTTCCGGCTATCGTTATAATCATACCGGCATTATCTACTTTACGCACACGGTCATTGACCTGGTCCGATATATAAACATTGCCCTTCCCATCCACGGCTACGCCACGTGGACTTGACAATGCCGCCAGCGTAGCTGGCCCGTTGTCTCCCCCAAAACCGCCTATAGAGCTACTGCCGGCAATTGTGGAAATATATCCGCCCGCATCTATCTTTCGTACCCGGTTGTTCGATCTGTCAGCTATGTATACATTCCCAAGACCATCTACAGCCACATCAGCCGGGTCTGCTATTTCTGCGGCAGTAGCCGGACCGCCGTCTCCAAAGAAGCCACTGGTGCCATTGCCCGCAATAGTGGTGATGATCCCTGCGCTATTCACCATCCGGATACGGTTGTTCAACCTGTCTGCTATGTATAGATTACCGCTGCTAACCGCTATCCCGAAAGGGCTGTTAAGTTCAGCGCCCGTTGCAGCTACGTCATCTATTGTGTACCCTGCGGTGCCGTTTCCGGCACAGGTGGTGATCATCTGCGCACGTGAGCAAAATGAAAAAAATGTCAGCAATAAAATATTGGCAAGTAGGGCTGGTCTCAAAGCTTTCATTTATTTGATAAACGCAGTATGGAGCGTAATAGTATGTTTGGCATTCATGTAGTTCAATAGTCGAGGAGGTTTACCTTGAATCAAACAATGCAATAATTGGCTTAAATAATTCCTCATTAGATAATAGAGTTAAATATCCCTACAAACATTATTTTTTAGGTATTTGCAGTTTAAAAAATCAATAATCGTGCTATTTTTAATAAATTAGGGCAAATTAAATCATGACATATGCCCACAGATAATGTTATAAACAGGAACTTTGAAAGTTTATTTAAATCCCCAGTAAGATTTGAAATCCCTTTTTTCCAAAGAGGATATGCATGGGAAATGAGACAATGGAAAAAATTATTTGAAGACATTGATGCTGAAATAATAGAAAATGTAAAAGAAAATAAGTTTGATGACGAAGAACATTTTTTTGGACCAATAGTAGTATTGGAAAAAATAAGTAGTGACCCATCTCTAAAAAGATTTTTAATCATTGACGGCCAACAGAGAATAACAACTGTTTATCTAATACTTTCTGTTATTAAAAGACTTCTTGACTCAAAAACCAGCCATTCTAATGATGCTCAAAAATATATTTATGAGCTTAATTCCCTACTGACGAATAACATTTCCGGCCAGGATGATTATTTAAAGCTTAAAGTTTTTAGTACAAAGGGTGATAGACTACCTACTTACAAAGCCATATTCCATCATAATCCTAGTAGTCCGCATTTGGCTGAGGATATGCAATTATACAATCCAACTGACAATAAAATTGATGAGTTTTTGAAATTTGCTAATAGGCGGCTTAAGAGTTACGATGTACCCTCCTTGTGGCAATTGTATCAAGCAATAATAAAATCATTGAAAATTGTATGGATTCCACTTGATGAAAATAAAGATGATGCACAAGCAATTTTTGAAAGCCTTAATGATGCCGGTATGCCCCTTTCTGCATCTGAATTATTATGTAATTATATTTTTAGACCACTAAGAAATGATCAAACTAATGATCATGAAAAGCTTCATAATGAAAAATGGTTAACTGCAAGAGGTGCTGTTGGCGTCCATGTTTTTGAAGATTATTTAAGAGATTTATTTTCAATAAGTCAAAAGAAGAGAGTCGGGCTTGGGAGGCGCATGTATGTTCATTTTAAAACCCAAAATAGGGATCTGAATGCAGTAAGCGCGAAAGCAAACCTTGATAAAATACACGATTATACAGATGTGTACAACCAAATACAAAAGCCAAATGAATTTCCTAACCCTGTCTCTGAAGTAAAAAAATATTTAATAGCTATTGGTGCCACAAACATGACCAGTATATATCCGTTCTTAATGGCGTTGCTAAAATCAATGGATAATAAAATTTTATCTGAGGCTGATACAATCGTAATACTAAGGGAAACGTATATTTTGTTGATAAGAAGAAAAATAACAAGCCTACCAGTAACAAAGTATGATACGTTTTTCCCTTCTTTATTAGATAAGATCATTTATGAACCTGATAAACTAAGAGCGTTGCATACTCAAATACAAAATGAACAATTATGGGTACCAGATCAACTATTTGAAGAATCATTTGCTCAAAAAGCATTATATAATCAACGAGAGTTGAATTTTACCAGGCATATTTTACAAGAAGTTGATCGGCAAATGCAACAATATGGAGAGCACCCAGACTATACTACCATTGATTCTGTTGAGCATATTTTACCTCAAACATTAGATGAACATTGGAAGACTTATTTGGGAACTGATATAAAGCAATACAATTTGCCGACCATAACTGATACCATTGGTAATCTTTGTCTCAATAGTAGGAATGCAAATAGCTCTTTTGGTCAAAAACCGTTTCTAGAGAAGCAAGTTGCATATACCGATGTATGCGCCCTGGCAAGAGACGTTAAAAAAAGACCAGAACCTTGGAATATCTCGGCTATTGAAAAGCGGTCAAATGACTTAGCAAAAGAAGCCTTGAAAGTATGGGCTTGGAGGCTTTAAACGCAAAACTTATTGCTAAGCTGTACCATTAAAAAAGAGAGGCTTGAAACTGTTACCAGTCCAAGCCTTTCTGTTTTAAAAAGTGACTTCGTTGGGACTCGAACCCAAGACCCATACATTAAAAGTGTATTGCTCTACCAACTGAGCTACGAAATCATTATTTTAAAGAACTGTTCCCCATCCATAAAACCCGAATGGGAGCGCAAAGATAACGATATACTGTTTTCTGCAAAATGTTTTTCTGATAAAATTTAAGAAACCCGCCAAACCCTTTACCAGCAGGCATTTGAATAAATGACAGGAATCACTATTTAAAAATTAAACAGCAATTTTACATTCAGCAGCCTCGATGTGAGCCTGTTAGGTACCGCATAAGTGTTGCGTGTGGTCCAGTCTTCTATCCAGGTATAGGAAAGGGTATTTTGTATGCTCAGCAGGTTAAAGACCTCCAGGCTGGCCCAGATGCTTTTTATGTTGTTAAAGAAGCTATGCGCGGGATGGTCTTTTCTTGTTGCATCGAGCAGCAATGCAGAAAAACCAATATCTACACGTTTATAGTCGGGCAGGCGTATGATTGATTGGTATAGGTGGCCCACAGGTGGCCCTACCGGCAGGCCTGTAGCGTATACACCGTTGATATGTACCTTGAAATTTTTGTTTTTGCGCAGATAGTCTTCAAAGTAAGCGCCAAAAGTAAACCGCTGGTCTGATGGCAGCGGGAAGTATTGATTATACCCCGGTATGCTACCGCTATCTGTGATCTTCTGCGCGGCCTTCATCACACCCATGCTGATAAATGAGGTAGCATCTTTTACGAGGTCGCCGTACAATCTCACTTCACCGCCATATACATAGCCTATTGAGTCGTTCTTACCGGTATAGTTGATGCTTACATTGTTATAGATATATGGGTCTAAATTCCAGAGGTCCTTATAATATACTTCTGCCTTTACCTTGAATGGTCGGCCATACATTTTGAAATTATAGTCGCTACCCAATACTATGTGGTAAGACTTCTGTGATTGCAGTTGTGTATTTACATTGCCCGCAAGATCTCTCATTTCCCTGTAAAAAGGTGGCTGTGCATACAGCCCGGTGGAGAAGGTAAATACTACATCCTTTTCCCAGTCGGGCCGGAAGGCCAGCTGTGCACGTGGAGAGGTAATGAACTCCTTATTCAGGTCGCTGTAATTAAATCGTACACCCACCGTGGCTGTCAGGCGGTTGGCAGAATCAAAGTGTATATTATCCTGTATAAATCCGCTCACCCGCGCATAGTTAATGTTGGCAGCCGAGTTCAGGAAGTATACCATATTCAGCGATGTAGGATCATAAGGCTGTGTAAATGCAGCTGAGTCGCGGCGCTCCCACTGGTGCAGGTTGTCACTGATATTTGTCACCGTGCCATTCACCCCGAACTGGATGAAATTCCTCTTCAGATCGTATGACCCGCGTATACCCACATCACCTACATTCACAGTCAGGTAGTTACGGGCATAATCTTCTATACCTCCTGTGCCCAGGTAGGTCTTTATCTGCCCATAGTCTGCCTTGCTCATATCGGTCTGCAGCTCTCCAAAAAGATACTGACCGTTTATGTCATAGGTTTCATACTCATTTGTCTGGAATCCGGAAGCAAGAAACTTAAGCTTAAACCGCGATGAGTCTGGGTGATAGGTAGCAGATATACCGGCAAACCGCGAGTCGAACTGGTCCAGTTCACTGCCGTTATAAAACACGTCGAGCTGGTATGCCTGGTTCAGCACGCCGAAACTGGACACCTCTGATTCCGGATAAAATGTGAACCGGTTACGTGCATAGTTGCCAATAGCCTCTATTTCCCACTTACTATTCACGCGATAATTTACCAGTGCCTGTATATCCGTGAACGATGGATTATAGACACCCTTCGTCGGTTGCGATTGCAGCAGGTATTGGTTACTCTTTTGGCGCGCGCCTATGAGGTAGGTCAGCTTCTGATTTTTCGATGCGCCTTCCAGGTGCATAGCCGCCCCCAGCAGGCTGGTGGAAACAGAGCCCGCAAATTGTGTTGGCCGCTTATAAGTCACGTCCAGCACACTGCTCATCTTATCTCCATACTTTGCCTGGAAGCCCCCTACCGAAAAATTCACATTCGAAACTAGGTCTGAATTGACAAAGCTCAAACCCTCCTGCTGGCCGGTGCGCACCAGGAACGGACGATATATCTCGAAGTCATTCACATACACCAGGTTCTCATCATAGCTGCCACCACGTACACTATACTGCGATGTAAGCTCATCATGAGAACCGACGGCCAGTTTTATCAATCCCTCTACCCCGCCTATGGTGCTGGGCATATAATCTACCTTACTGATGTCCAGGTACACACTGCCGGCCTCGCTCCGGGTCCGCTCACTTGTTTTGGTAAATGCCTTCAGTTCGTTGGCGTTACTTTTCAGCGTTATGTCTATCGTCCTGGTCTCTCCGCCCGTTAACTCTACACGTTTGTGTTGCGGTATATACCCGGTAAATCCATATACCAGCGCCACGCTCTTACCGGCAGCTACCTCCAGCATATAATATCCCTTTGCATTAGTGGTAGTGCCAATCCCGGTTACTTCCTCTGCCACGTATGCCTGTTCCATCGCTTTGCCATGCTCGTCTCGCACCACGCCACTGATGGTGGCACGTTGTGCATAAGCGCAAACAAATGAGCACAATATAGTTATGGATAGAACAAGGCGTTTCAACAGCATACCCGGTATTAACGTAATGAAGGTAACTTTATTTTCCTACCCGTTTTAAGCTTTTTATCATCTCCTTCGGGTCCGGCGCAGAAAACACCGTATTGCCGGCCACAAGCACGTCAGCGCCTGCAGCTACTATATCTGCCGCATTCTCCAGCGTTACACCGCCATCTATTTCTATGAGTGTATTGCTGCCGGCCTTCGTGATAAGCTCTTTAGCCTGCCGTATCTTATAATAAGTAAGTGGCAGAAACTTCTGTCCGCCAAATCCCGGGTTGATACTCATTACCAGCAGCAGGTCTATCTCGTGTATAATGTCCTGTACCATTTCCACAGGCGTGTGCGGATTTATAGCCAGGCCTGCTTTCATGCCCAGCGCCCTAATAGCAGTGAGCGTGCGGTGCAGATGATAGCCGGTTTCATAATGCACGGTCAGGTAATCGGCGCCGGCTTTCTTAAAATCCTCAAGGTAGCGCTGCGGCTCTTCCACCATCAGGTGCACGTCAAAAGTCTTCTTCGCGCGTTTCTTCATCTGCGCTATAATAGGCATACCATAGCTGATGTTGGGCACAAATTTCCCGTCCATCACATCCAGGTGAAACCAATCGGCCTCACTGTCATTGATCATATCTATTTCGGCTCCCAGGTTCAGAAAATCTGCAGAAAGCATTGATGGCGCTATGAGTGGCATATTGTTTTGTTTTTGAAATTTTTATTTGGCCTTCAGTCTGCGTAGCGCTTCTTTAGGGCTTTTGTATGTTGTATCCAGAACTACTGCCATTTTATAATCTGCTATGGCATTTTTTATACTATCCATCATCTCACTGCACAATCCCCGGTTGAAATAGCCTGCCGGGTTACTCGGATCTACCTTCGTTACTATATTGTATTGCCGCCATGCTTTCGGCACCGAATCCTGCTGCATGAGTATGTAGCCCATATTGAAATAAGCATCGGAATAACGCTTGTTCTTCATAATGCACTTTGTGTACTCTTCTTTAGCTGCCGCATAATCTTTATTCTCCTGGTAATATACCCCTCTGGCATATATAGGGAACACATCAGTGGTATCTAACCGGTAGGCGTTGTCTAAGTATTTTAGTGCTACCGGGTCTTTCTTTGCGCTATATAGCAGCCCCAGTTGTATGATCGATTCTTTGTAGTCGGGCGCCTCCTGTATAGACGTGAGGAAGCACGATATTGCTTTCCCGGTATCCTTCGCTTCCTTATATACCATTCCTTTCAGAAAATACGCTTCGGGGTTGTGTACATCCTGCATCAGCACTTTGTTTGCCTCTATCACCGACTCCGGGTAGCTCTTCATGTACAGCAACATCTTGGCTATTTTCAGGTGCGCTTTTTTGTCGGTGGGGTTCCTTGCCAGCGCTTTCCGTATCCACTCTACCGATCCTTTCAGGTCTTTGCTCTCAAACAGCAGATCACCTACAGCGCTATAATAATCTGCCTTACCTGTATCTAACGAAGACGCCGTTTTATAGTCCTTGAGCGCCAGTGAGTCGAGCTGCATTTTGCGCAGCATAGTGCCCCGCTCAAAATACAGTGTTGCGTCCTGCGGAGACTTGCTGATCTGCTCCGTGATATTTTTCAGTCCCGGATCGGTCTGGAAAACAGGATCAGTATCAGCAGCAACGGTTTTTGTATTATGGCTATTGCAGGCAACAAAAAGTATACTTCCCACTATTATAGAAAAATACTTTATCCATGAGCGCTTCATGCCGCAAACTTATTAAAAACTGAAATGAAAACGGGAATTAAAAAGGCGAAACATCTGCTTTTTGCTATATTTAATCGCTAAAACAACTTATGGCTCCCGAGAAAGACAAATTTGATCTCCTTTATAACTCGTTTAAAGACAACTTCACCCGCCTGTTCGATAGCTACGCAAAGGTATCCGGTAGTTACCTGGTCATTATAGGCTGGCTGGTCTCTTCAGAAAAAACACTGGTATTCATTGCGCATAATTGCCGGGCATACGTCTCCTGTATAGGAACGCTGGTACTCATATCCGCCTTATACATGGTGCTTTGTTACCGCATGTATCTAAAGTCTGGCAGGTTGCTTCGGTCACTTGTATCGCTAAACTATATGGAACCGGAATTTTATGACAGCTATAAAATATCATTGCGTTCGTTTCTCATCGTCATTTCCGGCCAGTTGCTGCTCACAGCCATTACCTGTGTTATGCTCAGTCTTGGTAGCTAACCCCCACAAATATCACGCAAAAACATTTCCTTTTCTTAGCTTTACATCCATGCTGATAGGTGCTCTGTCTAAAGCTTCAGGTTTCTCTAAAGATACTATCCGGTTCTATGAAAAGATCGGCCTCATAGAGTTGCCAAAGGCTACGCGTAGCACCAACAATTACAAGGATTATCCTGATGAAGTATTGCAGACGTTGAAAGCCATCAGTAACCTAAAAAACCTCGGCTTTACACTGGAGGAAATACGGGAAATAATTGTTCGTGCCCAAGTAGACGCGCTCGATACAAAAACTACGTTTAAGATCATTGATCAGAAGATCATACACCTGGAAATACAAATAGACAAGCTGCTGCTTTACAAACATCGCCTGCAAGCGGCTCGCATGTTGGTGCAGGGCGAAAAGATAAATCACATCACCACTCTTACCGAAATGAGGATGTGCGCCTAAACAGCCATTAGCTTATCCACTATCCCGTATGCTATCGCTTCCTGCGCATCCATCCAGTAGTCTTTATCAAAGTCCTCCTTTACCTGTTGCACATCCTTACCACAGTTAGCGGCCAGTATCTTCGCTGCCATCTCTTTTGCCTTGGCTATCTGCCGGGCATGTATCTCTATTTCCCACAGCCGCGCCTTAAACCCACCCATGCTGGGCTGGTGTATCATTACTTCTGCAAGCGGATATATATACCGGTATCCTTTTTCCCCCGCTGACAAAAGTATAGCGGCCATTGATGCAGCATTGCCTATACAGTAAGTATAGACCGGCGCAGACACATGCTGCATCATATCATATATGGCGTTGCCCGCCGTCACCATACCTCCGGGACTATTTATATATAGGTGTATCGGTTTTTGCGCATCCGTTGCTGATAGGTAACATAATTGCTCCACAATCGTTCGCGCATTTTCATCTTCAACCACGCCCCACAAAAATATCATGCGCTGTTCCAGCAGGTTTTTATTCAGCACCATCTGCATTCCGGCAAGCGGTTGTTTCCCTGGGGTTTCTTCCGGAGTTTCATCAAGTAAATAATGGCTCATTGTTCCTTTTTCAACAAATGTAAACGTGGGAGTATAGTCCATGGTTGCCATACAAAAGTGTAAAAACAAAAAATTACCGAAAAGTATGCACCTTTGAATACGATCCCAAAAATCCCGCTTGAACTATGTCCCGGTTATTCTCTCCTTTACAGATCAGAAGCATTCAACTTAAAAACCGAATAGTGGTGTCGCCTATGTGCCAGTATTCCAGCACAGATGGTTTTGCCAACGACTGGCATCTTGTCCATCTCGGTAGCCGCGCGGTTGGTGGCGCGGCATTGGTGTTCACAGAGGCTACCGCCGTTTCCCCTGAAGGACGCATATCCCCGCAAGACCTGGGCATCTGGAAGGATGAGCATATTACCATGTTGAAAAGGATCACTGAATTTATTACACAACAAGGCAGCGTGTCGGGTATTCAACTGGCACATGCAGGTCGTAAAGCCAGCATAACACCTCCGTGGAAAGGAGACCATTGGATACCGGCTACAGAGGGTGGCTGGCAATCAGTGGCACCCAGCTCCATAGCCTTTTCAGACGAACGAAATACTCCGGTAGCACTTACACAAGCTGAAATAAACCGGGTAGTTGCCGACTTTAAGTCGGCGGCGCAACGAGCCTTGCAGGCCGGATTCAAAGTCATTGAGATACACGGAGCCCATGGCTACCTGGTCAATGAATTTACCTCACCGCTCAGTAATCGCCGTACCGATGAATATGGCGGCAGTTTTGAGAACCGCATCCGGTTCCTATCGGAGATAATTACTGCCATCCGCAGTGTGTGGCCCGAAGAGTTTCCGCTGTTCCTACGCATATCTGCCAGTGACTGGGCCGATGGAGGATGGACAGTTGAGGATTCCGTAAAACTGGCAGTCATAGTAAAAGACTTAGGGGTAGACGTGATGGATTGCTCTTCCGGCGGAGTAGTTGCTCATGCAAAAATACCGGCCAAACCAGGTTACCAGGTGCCATTTTCAGACGCGGTGCGCAAGACAGGCATACTTACCGGAACAGTAGGTATCATTGTTTCATCCGAACAAGCCGAGACAATTCTCGCCAACGGGCAGGCCGACCTCATATTTATGGCAAGGGAGTTACTGCGTGATCCATATTTTCCATTAAGGGCTGCGCGTGAGCTGGATTATGAGGACATGAAATGGCCGGAGCAATATGAACGGGCGAAAAGGAAAAAGTAGTCTTATCTGGATGCTACATCTGACTCGTGTTCAATACGATCAAGCACACTCATTACTTTTTGCTCCCATTGTTCTGGCAGCTCTGAATAACCTGCATGGCTGAGGGCCTTTACCCACAGGCGGCAGTCGTCATTATCCTTTAGCCGGTTATAAAAGCGCTTGTGGGTAACCAATTTGCAAAAGTCAATATAGGAAGATATTTCGTTGCTGTATTGCTTATAACGACTTTTATGACCGCGGCGGTTCACAATATAGTTCTCGCCTTCTATACCAAAGTGGTTGTTCAATACCTTTGCTGCCGGCCCTTCACCGCCTGAAGATTCTATAGTTGCAATCGAAAGGATAACAGGAGCCGGGATGCCGTAATAATTAGAAAGTACTGTAGCGATGAACTTATGATTGTTGATGTAACTTGAGTTTTGCGCACGAGCGATGATTACCATCGCTAACAAGCCTGATACAAGTAAACACCGCCTCATCATCCTGTACATCACATTCATATTTAATCTTTTATTACTGACCGCCTAAAAGTACAGCGGGGTTGCAAATGTAAGGCTTTTGTTAATACAACCGCTAAATAAGTTGTTAAAATTTCATAAATTATATAAAAGTAGCTGAATAATGAAGGTTTCTGAATGCCTTACCTTTGTGGAACATGCAGCAACCAGAAGCACCGCCAGACAAGCAAAACCCGCCAACAGCAGGCATTTACCTGCATATTCCCTTTTGCAAACAAGCATGTGTTTACTGCAATTTCCACTTTTCTACGTCCCTTAGGGGGAAGGAAGAGGTACTGCAGGCTATATTAAAGGAAATAGAAATGCGCAAGGATTACTTGCAGGGAGCGCCAGTAGAAACGATCTATTTTGGTGGAGGTACCCCCTCGCTTTTATCTGCCGATGAGGTGAACCTGATCATTGACACTATACTGAAATACTACCCGGTGAGCGCGTTGAAAGAATGCACCCTGGAAGCAAACCCTGATGACCTGGATAAAAAATACCTGCGGGCGCTACGAGGTACACCAGTGAACAGGCTGAGTGTTGGTGTGCAATCTTTCCGGGAAGAAGACCTCTTATATATGAAGCGGGCGCATACTGCCCAGGATGCCGACTATGCGATAAAGGCAGCACAGGATGCCGGGTTTAGTAACCTGAGCCTGGACCTGATCTACGGCACCCCCGGGCTAAGTGACCAGGCATGGAAAAACAACCTCGCAAAAGTGGCAGAACTGGCAGTACCTCACTTATCTTCCTACGCGCTCACTGTGGAGAGCAAAACCGCCCTGCACCACGCTATAGAAAAGAAGAAGGCAGCACCCGTAGACCCGGAGCAGGCAGCAGGGCAATTTGAACTGCTGACAGAATGGGCAGCAACAACTGGTTATGACCATTACGAAATATCTAACCTTGCGCTGCCCGGTAGGTATGCGGTTCATAATACAAACTACTGGCGGGGAAACCATTATCTCGGCATAGGCCCGTCAGCACACTCTTTCGATGGGGTTTCGCGCAGATGGAATGTGGCCAACAATGCACAATACGCAACCGGCATATTGAGCAACGCTAAGCCGGTATTTGAAGAGGAAAGGCTAACCCCCATTGAACACCTCAACGAATACATTATGACCTCTCTGCGCACTATGTGGGGCTGCGATCTGGGTAAAATCGAAAAAGAATGGGACAGCAATTTTGCAAAGGCGGTCACCGAAAGCAGCTACATCTTCCAGGAAAAAAAATGGCTGTATCAGGAAGGAAGTAAACTAATGCTCGCCACCGCCGGAAAGCTCTTCGCTGACAGGATCGCATCGGAATTATTTGTTTCGGAGCTATAAAAAGCTACCCCTTTACATTAGAAAATGCGAGGGGTAGTCTTCAAACCACACAAAAAAAGTTCTTATAACCTATAGGTAACACACAAACTTATATACGCACAACACCGGTTTTTAGATTTCGTTTGTTAAAAAAACCGGATCAGGGTGAGCACATCATGATTTTTTTTCGCAGATATCTCAAGGTCATTTGTTAAATATTCATTCTGTTTGTGTTGTATACAATATAATGCAAGGGAAGTTGTTACTTTTGAAAACAATTTTTCAGGCCACATGTCTATGTCCGATCAAAAAAATGTAAAACCGAAAAAACCGGTATGGCGGGAATGGCTCGATGCCGGCGTATTCGCTATCGTAGCAGCTACCCTTATACGCACTTTCTTTTTTGAAGCCTATACTATCCCTACAGGTTCTATGGAAGGTACCATGCTGGTCAATGATTACCTGTTTGTAAGTAAGCTCGCTTATGGGCCACGCATACCTATGACTCCGCTGGCCGTACCGCTGGTACATAATACTATGCCTGTCGTAGGAGGTAAATCATATACAGAAGCAGTGGAGTGGAAATATCACCGTATCCCTGGTTTCGGACATGTAGAGCGCAATGATGTAGTGGTATTTAACTACCCTTGCGGCGATACCGTAATGGCCGAACAACCAGAAAATGATTATTACCAGGCTTGCCGTTCAGCGGGCAGGGACCGGATAAACAAATCATTTACCATCATCACCCGACCGGTAGATAAAAAAGAAAACTACATCAAACGTTGTATCGGTTTACCCGGCGACGTACTGGAGATAAAAAATGCCCGTGTCTACATTAACGGCCAGCCAAATGTGCTGTTCCCCCATTCCAAGCTGAACTATATAGTAAGAACAAATGGCAGGGCGCCGGCATTAGATGACGACATGGAACTTGTACAGCCATTAGGTAATGGCATTTATATGTACAATCTTGCCAACGACCAGGTAGAAATAGCTAAGAAATCTCAGAATGTCGTTTCCGTGGAGCTCTCCTTAATGTCGGCCAATGGCACGTTGATACCCGCCGGGGTTGCCCCGTCAGACCCTGCCGAATGGGTATTCCCCCTCGACACCGCCAACTATAAGTGGAACAGGGATAATTTTGGGCCACTTACCATTCCTAAAGAAGGTGTTACCGTTTCGCTCACACCGCAAAACATCGCGCTATACCGCCGCATCATCAGGAACTATGAAGGCAATACCCTTGACGAGCAAAATGGTAAGTTTATCATCAATGGTAAAGAAGCTACCACCTATACCTTTAAAATGGATTACTACTGGATGATGGGGGACAACCGCCATAATTCACTGGATTCCAGGTATTGGGGATTTGTTCCCATAGACCACGTAGTGGGCAAGGCATGGTTTGTATGGTTTAGCGGAACATTTAGAGATATCCGCTGGAAGCGTATGCTCCGTGGCATTCATTCATTAGAAGAATAACGGGTTTAGTAAAAGACCTTCATAGACGTAGGCTGAATTCCTATGGACAAACCACGACTGGACAAATATCTTTGGTCTATACGTCTTTTTAAAACGCGTACACAGGCCACCGAGGCTATAGATAGCGGCAGGGTGAAGTGGAACAATTCAAATGTGAAACCCTCACGCGCTGTATCTGTAGGGGATCGGTATTCGGTAAAAACCCCGGACCGCAAATGGACAATAGAAGTAACTGGGCTGCTCAATACAAGAGTCGGCTATGAAGATGCAATAAAAAATTACATAGACCTCACTTCTGAGGAAGAGAAAGAACTCAACAGGCACGTTGGCACCAGTTTCTATACGGGAAAGCGACTAAGTAAAACAGGTCACCCCACTAAGAAACAGCGGCGTGACCTGGATAATTTTCTTGAAGACGGAAACGATTAATAAACAGCTACATAATTACCGGGAATTGTCAGCACCCAGTTAATGCCATCATCAGTGCTCTGAAAGATACCTTTGTTAGTGGCCAGGTATATGTACCGTTTGGTAGTTGTGTTCTTATAAATATTTTCCTTGGCGCTTATACTCCGTATGATCAGGTTATTAGCCAATCCATTATTATTCGCCTGGAAAGTATTTGTGTTTGGATTAAGCACGTACAAACCTTTCCCATAAGTACCTACCAGGCATATTTCATCAAATGGAGAAGATATGCATAACAGCGGAACACCCACTGGCAGGCCGTTGTAATGCATCCAGTTCCTTCCTGTATCATCACTGTAAAATGCTCCATAAAGACAAGTCTGGTCAATGGCAATGAGGCGGTTGTTATAGTGCCCAAGGGTGAAAAACGCTCCTGTATCAGGGTATGTGGTGTTGGGAGGTAATGGTACTCCCCCGGTATCTAAGGTTCCTGCTATGTTTCTTCCGGTTGTTTCCATCCACCGGCAAGCATCGGTACCGCAGGCTTTATAAAAATTCCGCAGATGGGTCGTATCCCCTATAAGCGTTGTCGGATCGAAATAATTGCTCTTCGCGAGACCGCAAAGCACCCCATTGGTCAGCATAGTGTAAGAGTACATTTTCACTGGGAGCAAGCCTACGCCGCCGGCAGTGTCGTATGTTGCTTCATTTACCCACGATCCGGGTACGCCATGGTTATTACTATATTCAACACCAAGGTAATCGACTATCCCCGCGGGCTGGTAATGTACCTTATTAGTAACAGTATACACCCTGCCCCACGCAGGAATGTCTATGATCATGGATTGGTTAAGGTTCAGAGGTGTAATGCCCACGCATGGAGGAATAGATACCCATTGTAGGGAGTCAAAAGTATGGTTGAAATTCACGCCGTTATTTGTACTTGCAAACAAGTCTTGTTTTGCCCATAAAATATTTGTGCCGGATGTGCATATAGCACGGCAGGGAAAACCATCAGTTGGGAATACTACGTTGTGGCTGATCCCGTCATTGCTGTTATATAGGATACCTGCCGTGTCAGAAAAATACAGGCTATATGGTGTTTCGATGACCGTATTGTTGTTGATACCGTTTACTTTTTTACAGCCGTAGATCAGGGTCAGTAGCGCCGTGAACAATATAAGTGTGCAATATAGGTATGGCTTCCGCATTGAAAATTTTTTACTAAATTATAAAAACAAAGGAAATAAAGATACGTGTTGTTATTTAAAATGCAATTTTTACTTGAAATTACCTTCTATTTATTGATCGCTTTATCAGCATCACTCATCCGCATACCATAATCCATAAGTTCAATAATGCTATTTTCGTCCTGATTAGAAAAGTTTATATCCATGTGGTATTCAAATGCGTTGTCTTTGAACGCCCCGCCATTGAGCGAAAAACTACTGATGAGCTTTTTGCTTTCCACTATCATGGCCGAATCATGGGCGGAATGGGTGATATTGTTATCTACATTCTTAAAAAGCTGCTGTACATCAATGTATGCCGCCACAGGATGGCCCATTACTTCTGTTTCTACTGGCGCAGGCATTTTTTGCGACTTAAAGCTTCCGGCCAATACACCTGTCGCATTTGCATATTTGTTTGACGCAATAAAGTACTGGTCATTCATCATCATGTACACAGAATCTTTTTCGCCCAGCGGAATGACAAAGCCGTCACCCATTGACTGAAGGCCATTGTCCTTTGCCAGTTTCACGAGTTTCTGGAAATCTTCCTTTTTGTTCAGTTTTATTACATAGCTCATACTCAGGCTCGGCTTCTGGTTTTGATGCACCACAGCCTGCCCCATAAAGCTATCGGTAACAGATTCTGAATGCAGGCTAAAGTCATTCATTACAATAGCCATATCGCCGCTGAATGCACCCAATACATCGTCCACATTCATACTTTGCGTGCTCAGCGCCACATTTGCCAGTCCCAGGTAGCCTGTTTTTTCAAGTATTTCTTTTATGCCCTTTGGTGAAATATGCATCGCCAGCAATATATCCATATTCTGGTTGGGCAATCTTTCCATCATGTCTTTATCGGCATTCGTAGCGCCCAGTTCCGTACCTATTTCTTTCATAGAATCCGACATAAAGTAGCGCATATCCCCTGTGATCTTTCCTTTTTTAAAGTCAAACCCTGCTGAGAAAGCAGCATCCTTCCACAGTGCCCCGTTCAGTGACATACCCATTTTTTCAGCCATATCACCACTATACTGCGACATCAACTGATCGTAGTTCAACCAAAAAGTAATATCATGACCGGCCATTTCCAGTGTAGAGAAATGTTTGTTGCCCAGGATAGAGTTTTCAGCCGTTGTGGCGAATACATTGTCCATTTCTGCTGATAGTGCTACTGAGTCCATGCCGGGATTGCCCTGGCCTGAAAGCATATTATCGGGTACATCACTGCTCCCGATCTTGCTGCCGGCCGGTTGCTTGCTGATCACATTCATGATGATCAGCAGATTTTTATTCCAGCTTACAAACATGTCGGTGCCTATAGCTGCCTCTTTTCTTTCACCATGCTGGGTGATCACCGCCTGTGGAAATACTTTTCTCACGTATGCTTCCCATTTATCGGCATCCGATAACGGCACCAGCCCTGTTACCTTATTACCACCGGTAAAACGAACATCGGTTTTTACATACACATAAAATATATTCAAAGCATCGATACCGGCATTTTCTATACCCTCCATTGCGTCCTTGGTGCTTTTCTCAGGTATACGCTTCTGCATTTCCTTAAACAGCTTGCTGCCGGTGATCATATTCCAGGCCACTTTTTTGCTCAGCGCTTTAAGGTTAATACTGATCACGGCTACCGCATCCTTGGGTATGTAGCGAGCGTGGTCGGGTATTTTGTTACATGCGCTAAATAAAGCTATTGACAGCAATACAGCTACAGTACTTCGCGAAATGCGGTGCATAGATCCTGTTTGTTTTATCATTAAAATGGAAGATCATCTATTGCTTCCGGAGATGGATTGTAATTAGGCGCCGAATTAAAATTAGCGTTGTTGTTATTGCCGCCGCTGTTGTTATTGTAGGCCGGAGCTGCATTGTACTGCTGATTGCCTGCATTATTGGCAGGTGCGCCGTTCGTACTTTCTACACGCCATGCATCCAGGTTCGAAATATACTTCGTGGTGCCATCCTTCTTGTCTATGTATGAGCGGCCTCTCACATTGAAGCTCACTTTTACCATATCGCCAATGTTAACGCGGTCTATAATATCACATTTTGCCTGCGTAAGCTGCATTTTTGCATAGTTGGTATAGGTGTTGCCATTGATCTCTTCTGCCAGTTCTATCACGAATTCACGTGTTTTGAATTTCTTTTCTCCAAATTCCTGTGCATCATACTTTACAGTCAGTTTTCCTGTTAATTCTAAGCTCATGTTATAAATATTTAATTATCAAACAATAATTACAAAGATATGATTCTGCTATCGAAAGTCACAAAAAAAGTGTCCCGAAAATTTCGGGACACTTTTTAAGAAAATTTAGGGAGGCTAAAGGGGCTCGAACCCTCGACCCTCAGAACCACAATCTGATGCTCTAACCGGCTGAGCTACAACCTCCGTGATAAATTGGACGGCAAAGGTAGTGATTTTTTTCTTTTTTGTATTGGCCCCGGCAAAAAAAACACACATCGGTTAACTCTTGTCTACCGAATAAACGCCGGCGCCCAGGAACAATAATCCGAAAAATACGAATCCGAGCTCTATGGCATGGCTGGCATCTTTAATACCGCCTGTCAAATATTGAGAGAGTGCTGCAACAATGAAATTAATGACCATTAACAAACTTACCAGCCGGAACCACAACCCAAGGATACAGAAAAGTCCCCCTACTGTTTCTGTTACAGCACACATAAAGCCCCAGAATACCGGGAAGAAATGAATATGCAGATTACCCATTTCGTTACCCAGTGCCAGCCATTTATCCGGCCCGCCGGTCAACTTAGGCAATCCGTGTATGATCATCATTACACCCAGGCCGGCACGCATTACCAGCAGGCCGAAATTCTTGTAATTACCCAGTTGTGAAAAAAGCGCCATAAATATTTTGTTGTGAAATAAAGGTAAGTAAAGTATTCAATTTCTTTGTTAAAAAACAGCCGCCCGGCACACGGTGTCCGCCTTATTCGGTAACTTAGAGCACTCACAATAAGATATGATAAAGATAAGGTCCCTGTTACTGCTTTTGGGTTGCTGCGCTTGCATCATTTTACACGCACCTGTTTATGCGGCTAAAATATTCATACCCATGGATGCCGAAAACCAGGCCAACCATCTCAAAGCCTATGGGGTTACTTATGCCGCTCTCAAAGCAGGCATCACAGTAGATTGGCTGTTGAATTACCAGGGAGGCAGCTTTGGTTTGGACGAGTCTGAAAGTGTAGAGCGTATGTGCAAACTCCGTGGCGTGAGTTACCAGGTCATCAGCGACGTACAATATTCCGGCATTATAAACGATATAGCCAATCCCGATTTTAATGGCGATGTCATAAAGCTCGAAAAATGCCCGAAGGTAGCCGTATACACCCCCGGTAACAAAGACCCCTGGGACGATGCAGTAACACTGGCGCTCACCTATGCCGAGATCCCTTTCGATAAAGTATACGACGATGAATTATTGGCCGATGACCTCGCCAAATATGATTGGTTGCACCTGCACCACGAAGACTTTACAGGTCAGTATGGCAAATTCTGGGCACAGTACCGCAATGCCGAGTGGTACCAGAACGACCAGAAAAAAGCAGAGGCAATGGCTGCAAAACACGGGTTTCAGAAAGTGTCGCAATTGCAACTGGCTGTGGCTAAAAAGATACGTGACTTCGTTGCCGGCGGTGGTTACTTATTTGCTATGTGCTCTGCTACAGACAGCTACGACATTGCGCTGGCAGCAGAGGGCGTGGATATTTGCGCAGAACCTTTTGATGGGGACCCAATGGACCCGAACGCCCAGCAAAAACTTGATTTTACCAAATGTTTCGCCTTCAAAGACTTTACCCTGGTCACAGATCCTTACCACTATGAGTACTCCTCTATCGACAATACCGAATTGCGGCATGTGCCTATGAACACCGATTATTTTACGCTCTTTACTTTCTCCGCAAAATTCGATCCGGTTCCCAGCATGCTCTGCCAGGACCATACAACCACTATAAAAGGCTTCATGGGCCAAACCACAGCTTTCCGTAAGGAAGTACTGAAATCGAGCGTACTGGTAATGGGCGACTTCAAGCCCGCCAATGAAGCGAGGTATATACATGGCGAATACGGCAAAGGCACCTGGACTTTCTATGGCGGCCACGACCCCGAAGATTACGAACACCACATAGGGGATCCGCCTACTGATCTCAGTTTACACCCCAATTCACCGGGTTATCGGCTGATACTGAACAATGTCCTCTTTCCTGCGGCTAAAAAGAAACCGAGGAAAACGTAGGAAATATTCCACGATAAAGTCAGAGCGAATAAATTAATTTTGCAACATGAGCAATGCTTCAAAAAAACCGATGCTGATCCCTGCAATGCTAACGATGCAGTGCCCGAGTTGCAGGCAGAGTTTTGTATTTGTAAATAAAAGTATTTTCCCCCTGAGTAAATGCCTGGCCCTTAAAGATGAGTGTGAGGTATGCGGAGAGAAAATGAAATCTGAAAGCAACAATGGCGGCGGCATAAATTATGCGCTGACCATGGTGCTTTTTTTTCTCAATCTTTTATGGTATTGGCCCATATTCGGCCTTTCTTATAAAGACAACAGCGTATTCTACTACCTGGGCGTAAGCACAGTTGTGGTCATATTAATGCAGCCTTGGCTCATGCGGGTTTCACGTATGCTCTACCTCTACCTGTATGTATCGTTCGGCCATTCGCGCAGGGTTACGCTCGAAGAACATGCGCCAATAAAATAAAGCGAAGACTTGCATCCTCGCTTTACTGTTTCATAGTGGTATAGGAATAAGATCGTCTACGATAATTGCTTACCCACGCTGCTCTTCATTTTAGACGCAGTCTTTGTCGTTTCGTTGAGTATGCTCTCTATTCGTTCACGGGCATCATCACTGAGTCCCTCTACTTCGTCACTGAGCATATCCCGCAGGTCAGCAAGTTTGTCGTTTGCACGGCTACCTAAGCCGGCCAGCTTCTTTCTCCATTTCTTGGCATTGTCCATGGCTTTGTCCTGGAGGTCTTCTCTCATTTCTTTTGCAGAGTCAGAGGTAAGCAGCAATACGGCTGCTACACCCAGGGCAGCAAATAGCACATATTTCGTTGTACGCATAAAAAGTGTTTTAACTGTTATAAAAATCTGTTTGAAATTCTTATCCTAAGGTTATATAGAATCGTGCCAGCAGGGATGCCATGGCTTTACTTGTCCACACTCATTGGTCAATTGTCATCGAAATTGTTCTACTTACCCGCTTTAAACCCTCTGTTCACCGATTAGTCTTAGTTGGGCGAAAGTTGGTACAATATTTTTACAGCAGATTTTAAAACAGCCATTTTATGCAACAAAATACAACCATCGACAACAACACTTTTATGTACGTCTTACTAGGCGCACTTTTGTTTATCTCTGCAATTACATACAACATTGCTTTCCATTCAAACATTGTCATGCTCCAGTTGTCCTATACATTCGTATCGCTGATGCTGGATGCAGGAGCCGTTTACCTTCTTTATAAGGCCGTTAGGCACGACCGTAGAAGTCTCAATCAGGTATGATGTTAGTCTGTCATTGAGTTAAAATAAAAATGTACTGTAGCTTCTGTTACAACAGTTATATTTGGCTACAGAAATGAATACTCAGAAGCTGACGACATCCGTTATTATTATTGGTGCAGGGCCAGCCGGCGCAGGTACTTCCTTCTTTCTATCAAAATATCAGGTACCCCATATAGTTATTGAAAAAGAAACATTTCCACGGGATAAGGTGTGTGGAGATGCATGTAGTGGTAAAACAGCCCTGGTCATCAACCGTGCCGATGCTGGCTGGCTCTCTGAAATATTAGCTGATGCCGATAGCTTTACACCCTCCTGGGGTATCACATTCGTAGCGCCAAATGGCAAAACACTCGACATCCCGTTTACTACTACCCGCACAAAAGAAACAAAAGCGCCCGGCTTCACAGCGCCCCGTCTGACGTTCGACAATTTTCTGTTTAAGAAAATGGCATCGCCCTACTGCACTATTTTTCAAAATGCCGCCGTGACAAACATGACCAACAGCGCAAACGAAGTGACCGTGACCATGCTGCATAAAGAGGCCCAATATGAAATAACCGCCCCGGTGATCATTGGCGCTGACGGTGATAAAAGTATCGTAAGAAAGAAATATCTAAACGAGCACACAGCCCCAAAAACATCGGCCGTAGGACTAAGAGGTTATTACAAAGGGGTGACCGGAATGAACAGCGATAATTTTATTGAGCTGCACTTTTTACCTGAAATGCTGCCCGGTTATCTATGGATATTCCCTCTGCCCGGTGGTATGGCTAATGTCGGGGTAGGCATCCTGTCAGAAAGGGTCAGGGAAAAGAAGATCAATCTCAGGGAGCAGATGCTGTATGCCATAAAGACCAATCCGCAGATAGCGCCGCGATTTGCAAATGCAACACTGGAAGGCAAGATCCAGGGGTGGGGCTTACCGCTGGGCATGACGCGTCAACCTCTGTCAGGAAATAATTTTATGCTCACGGGCGACGCGGCCTGCCTCATAGACCCGTTCAGCGGCGAGGGCATTGGCAATGCGCTGTATAGTGGCATGCTTGCAGCCGCGGCAATAAAAGAAGCTGCGGAAAAAAACGACTATTCAGGAGCATTTCTTAAAAAGGCTTATGATGATGTGGTATACAAGCGGCTGGGGGACGAATTAAAGCTGAGCACTACACTGCAACGACTATGCAAATATCCCTGGCTGTTCAACTTTGTGGTTAATAAGGCCGCTAAAAGCCCGTCATTGCGAAACACCATTAGTGGCATGTTTACAGATATGGATCTCAGGGGCCAGTTGAGCAAGCCATCATTTTATTTCAAGATATTGGTCAATAAATAATAGCTGCAGTGCTCAATATCATAGGTTTTCTTTGGCATCTTCACTTAGGAACCTCATCGTTCCTTACCTTTGCGGCATAGCAATTGACGATATGGCAAAATATAGCAACACGCGGGCGATGCGTTCTTTGATAAAAGCAAGTTTACAAGCCATTCTTAAAAGTCCGTCGGCAATTATTTTCACCATCGCTTTTCCGCTGATATTTATTCTTGTTTTCGGTTTCCTGGGCGGTAGTGGTGGCTTTAGCATAAAGGTAGCCGCGGCTCCGGGTAGCGATACTACCAGCCCGCTGTATAGTATGTTGCACCTGCCGCCGGTATTAAAATGGGTATCGAAGGACACGGCTACTATAAACAAGATGCTCAAAAAGGGTGATATAGCAGCCACCATCAACATACAAAAGCAGCCGGATGGCGTAAAACCACAATACAAGATTCTGCTCAATGTCGCTTCTACCGAAGTAGACAAAGCGCAGCAGTTGAAAGGTATACTCGCTGGAATGATACAGCTGCAGGATCCCGAAATTCAGAGAAGGCAGGAAGAGTTGGTTAATATAGACATGCATGTCTCGGAAGTACGCAACTACAAGACCATCGACTTTATACTCCCGGGGCAGCTTAGTTTCTCGCTGCTCGCTTCAGGTGTATTCGGCACCGCATTCGTATTCTTCAACCTGCGGCAAACGTTGGTATTGAAACGCTTCTTTGCTACTCCTGTGCGCAAAGAGATCATTGTGCTCAGCGAGGGCATCGCCAGGATGCTGTTCCAGCTTATCGGTGCTGTCATTATTATTTCGGTTGGGTATTTTGCATTTGGCTATACCCTTTATCATGGCTGGGTTACCTTCCTGGAGATGCTGGTACTTTGTTCCCTGTCGCTGCTGATATTTATGGGTTTCGGATTTATCATTAGTGGTGTGGCCAAAAGCGAATCTGCCATTCCCCCTTTTTCCAATCTCATCACGCTACCACAGTTTCTGCTGGCCGGCACATTCTTCTCTATAGACAATTTCCCTAAGTGGTTGCAGCCATTTTGCAATGCGCTACCGCTTACCTATCTCAACGACGCACTCCGCAAAATAGCATTTGATGGATCAAGCCTATGGGACGTAAGAATAGATGTACTGGTATTGCTCTTGTGGGGCGTAGTGATCTATGCAATTGCCGGTAAAACTTTTAAGTGGGAGTAACCGAAAATCACCTTCATGTCCCAACTCACAATATATACAGATGGCGCAGCAAGAGGTAACCCCGGCAATGGAGGCTACGGTGCTGTGCTGCATTGGGGCAGCACTATAAAAGAGATCTCACAGGGTTACCGCCATACTACCAACAACCGTATGGAACTTATGGCCGTAATAGCAGCGCTGCAATTATTGAAGCGCGACGGCCTCGACGTTACTATTTATACCGACTCAGCATACGTGGTTAACTCTGTTGAGAAGAAGTGGGTATTCGGCTGGGTGAAGACGGGCTTCAAAGGAAAAAAGAATGCCGATCTGTGGCAGCAATTCCTGGAGCTCTATAAAAAGAACAAGATAAAATTTGTGTGGGTAAAAGGCCATGCCGATAATAAGTGGAACAACAGGTGCGACATACTCGCCACCGCCGCAGCCGACGGCGGCCATCTTTTAGAAGACACCGGATACAAACCCGGCGACACAAACGAATTACAACCCGGCTAACTTAGGTCACTTCCCTGGGTCAGGCGTATCCTTCTTTTCTTCTTTAGCAGCCTGCTCCTTAGCTTTCTGCTCCTCTTTATCTTTTTTCTCCTGTTCTTTCTTGGCTTTTTTCTCAGCTTTTTCCTGTTCTTTCTTAGCCTTTTTATCTGCCTTCTCCTGTGCCTTTTTGGCTTTAGCGTCTTCTTTATCTTTTTCTTTCTGTGCCTGTTCTTTATCCTTTTGGTCCTGCTTTTCTTTAGCCGCCTGGTCCTTCGAGTCCTGCTCTGCTTTGTCCTTCGCGTCCTGTTCTTTTGCGTCCTGGGTTTTCTTATCCTGGTCTATTTTCTCCTGTGCTTCACGGTCTTGCTTCTCCTTTTCTTTACGCAGTTGCTTTTCGCTCTTCTGTTCTTCTGGCGGCGCGGGTGTCTCCGCCGGTGGGGTGGTAGGCGGCGTAGCGGGTGGTGCTTCGGCAGGTGGCGGTGTTGGCGTCTCTCCACCGGCAGGCGCATTGGCAGCATCCTTTTCTTTCTGCCTGGCCGCCGCTTTTTCTTTCTTCAGCCGTGCCTTTCTTTCCCTCTTGGTTTCTTCATGCGGCGGCACGCCCGATGTGTCTGCCGGTTTCAGGGTAGAGTCATTGATACCTATCGTATCGCGTTTCACCTGCAGTGCCTCCAGGCTATCGTTATAAGATTTACGCAACACGCTGTCCGACATTTCTTTATTGGCAATACTATCTGCGATCACCTGGTGCGCTATGCTGTCTATCCGTGCCTGGTTGGCAAGACTATCAGATATTATCTTGTCTACCTGCTCCTGGAATCTTGCCTTTCTGTCTTTCACACTCTGGAACTCCGGTATGTCCTGTAGCTGGTCTTCATCGCCCATTGCGTCCCTTTTGTCCTTATACTCCTGCGAGTCTGTACTGTCACGGTCTTTCTTATCCTGGAAGAAAGGTATGATGGTGATGATGTTCCGCTCATGATGGAATAATGGATTGAACCTGTTACTCGGGAATGTAAACCCTATACAAAGTATCGTTTCCAGTGTAGCCAGGTTTTGTTTGGCTATCCCACCATATACCTGCAGATTATTGTATAGCGCATAATCATACTTTTCCGCTATCTCCACATAACCATACCTGTATATGGTCAGCCGCAACGCTGCCTCGCCGGCGCCGTTCCATCCGCATACCTGGTAGGCAGGTGCATCCATCGGGTTACCAGGCAGACTACTCACAAACTCAGGCATCAGCGGCCCTGCACCTAACTTGCCTATGGCATCAATACCCACCCGGTTGGAGTTGGGGCGGTATATGGTAAATCTTCTCACAAAATTGAGCAGCAGGAAATTCGCACCGCTCATGCTATACTTATAGCCATCCTTCGATGCAAATACAATCGTAGTATTGACATTATGAGCCCCATTATACGTCCCCTTCAATCCCAGGCTTTGCCCGTCAGTAATGTGATAATTAACCGGATCATAACTTAATTCAAAACCTGCCGTCTGCTCGTAATTGAAATAATAGCCGACGCGATAGTTGAGATTTTGGGGCTTAAACGAGCTAAGGCTGAATGTATTTGCACCTTTTACCTTTGAAAGATCATAGTTATTGCCCAATTTTTTCTGGTCTACATTAATAGTAGAATTGAAGAATTGCGCCTTATTCAAGCCGCCGCTGAAATAATAAGACCGGTGCCTTACTCCATTATGTTTTCTGACTTGCGAATATGACGTATCACTTATGAATGCAGATATTAGAAAAAATGTTACCGATAAAAACAGGGCCGCTTTCTTTGACTGCATACTTTTTACAATTGCGACAAAAATAATAATTTATTTATTAACAAAGGCACAACTGTAAACCTAAACGAAATGGTAATATTAATGTAAGGCTCGTATATTATCTGGCAGTAATAATTACTGAAATAATATAATGTTTATAAAATGCTTGCAATTTAGATAAATATAATACTAAGAATAGGTGTCTTTTAGCAGTAAGCAGCCATGTTTTATGGAACTTCTCCTGTCCTGCGTCTCTATGGTTATGCTATTCACACTATTTTTACATCGCAAATACAAACAATGAGTTACCAACAGAGAAGGTCCAACAGATATTTACGTACCAGCATGGATATAGGCATGGGTGTATTCTACATAGTAATAGGCTGCCTGGTCATATTTATGAAGGCATTCGGCACTATGGCCATCCCACCTATCATTGCCTATATATTGGGTGGAATGATGCTTATAGGCGGCGGCGCACGCCTGTACCGGGGCATAAAGGATATTTTACCCCAAAAACCGGGAACAGAGCCAACAGAACCAGAACAATAAGCTCCTTTTGCATAACGGGTGTATATTTGCCGCCTGTTAAATTATTGTTACAACAGATATAAGCACCCCTCGTTCTTTAAATTTATAAGTAAAATTGCGCTCTTTATGCGTTGGTTGAAAGATATTGTCCTTTGTTTGTGTGCTAGTGCGGTTCTGTTGTCGTGTGATGATGCGCCAAAACATCCGGATACGCTGGCTAAGGGGGTTATAGATATTTCGGCAGATGAGAGTTACCAGCCCATTATTGAAGAACAATTGAAGGTCTTTGACAGCAGCTTCCCCGAAGCTAAAATTACAGTTCACTACAAGCCGGAAGCGGAGTGTTTCAAAGATTATTTCGATCACAAAGCGCGGATCATCCTCGTTACCCGGGAGCTTACCAAGGCGGAAAAAGATCGCTGTGACCAGGAAAAAATATTTCCTTCTTCCGAGGCGCTCGCAGGTGATGGCATTGCAGTGATCGTCAATAATCAGTCTGTAGATTCTATGTTGGATATTGATGAACTCAACGGCATACTTACCGGCGTATACAAGAAAAAATACACCGCGGTTTTCGACAACCAGGAATCAAGCACAGTAAGATTTATCACAGACTCTTTACTAAAGAGCGGCAAGCTTGGCACCAATGTATTCGCCGCAAAAGGCAATAAAGAGGTAATTGACTACGTTTCTAAAAATCCGGAGGCAATGGGATTTGTTGGCATGAGTTGGGTATACGCAAACGAGGACACGTCACAGTCAGGAACGTTTATTAAGACAGTTCGCACCGTGGCGCTGGAAAACGAGAAAGACCGGCAGTTCTACAAGCCCTACCAGGCATATATAGCATTGAAGTCTTACCCGCTTACCCGCAAGCTGTATTATATCAACTCGGAGAGTTATCATGGCCTGGGCACTGGCTTTGCTAATTTTCTCGGCAGCTACAGGGGGCAGCTCGTTTTTTTACACGCACATTTTTTCCCTTTGAAGGAACAGATAACCATCAGGGAAGCTAAAGTAAACAACCAATAATTTTAAAACAATAAATACAACGTACCAGGATGTACAACAGCAGAAAAATAATAATGATACTCGCGGCTTCGGCCTTTACAGTGGGCGCTATGGCGCAGGATGGCACACGTGACAATGGCGTAAAAATGTATAACTACGGCAAGTACAAAAGTGCTGAGGCCGTGCTTACTCCCTTAGCCGCTACAGATCCTCTTGCCAACTACTACCTCGGCCTCTCTTACCTCGAATCGGGTGACGTGGCTACCGCTGGCACTACCTTTTCAAAATACCCGGAAGACCCCGCTAATATTTCAGGCACAGCACGAGTGGCATTTGCCGGTAAAGACGTGGCGAAAGGGATGCAGATAGCTAAAGACCTCGCAGCTAAAGGCAAAAAGAAAGAATGGATACAGGAAAAATATGCAGCCGATGCCATCGCACACAGCGAGGGCGGCGACTATCACCAGGCCATCACATGGTATACCGATGTGCTTACTAAAACAGATGATGCAGACACGCACATAGGCATGGGCGATGCGTATAGAAAAATACCCGGTGGTGGCGGCGATGCAATGAACAACTACGAGCATGTAACAGAAAAAGATCCTAAAAACTCTCTCGGGTTCACGCACATCGGCGACCTGTGGTACGAAGCGCATAATTATCAGAGCGCACTCGATAACTACGCAAAAGCAAAAGACGCTGACGCTACCAATCCAATGCCTTACAAGGCACTGGCAAATGCATACACTCGCTCCGGCAGGTATCAACTCGCATTGGACAATATCAAGACCTACATAAAGTTGTCAGACAACACCCTGGCCGACAAGCTGGAATATGAGCGCGCACTATATCGTGCACAAAGCAGTTGCGATGCTGCAAGCTATGCCAAAGACCTGCTCTCTAAAGAGCAACTGACCAACGACAACAAAATAGAAGTAACCGGCATACTCGGATATTCTGAAGCTGATTGTGGCGACTCTACAGATGCGCTTAAAAATCTTCGCAGCTATTTTTCTATGCAGGACCCTAAGAAGATTATGTCAGGCGACTATATCCAGTTAGGAAAACTGATGCTGAAATTAGACATGCTTGATTCCGCTGGCTTCTATTACACCAAGGGTATCAGTGGCGATACTGCACAGAATAAATCAGACGTATACCGCCAGATAGCAGAAGCATTTAAAACCAAGAAAGACTATTGCAAATCTGCAGACTGGTATAACAACCTTATAAAAGCAAACCCCGAAACACAGGCTGGAGACTACGCCTGGAGGGCCATTATGTACTACTATTGCAAAGACCTCTCTAATGCTATGAACGCGGCAAATGACTTTGCAGCTAAGTATCCTACTCAGCCATCAGCGCCTTATTGGCAGGGACGTTGCGCATCAGCTATAGACTCTGAAGCCACCACCGGTGCAGCCGTTACATACTTTATCAAGTGGCTGGACATTGTAGGCCCTGATTACGCCAAGAAGAATGAAATGAAGGGTGCTTACGAATACTTGCTGTACTACTACTACAATAAGAAAGACAAGGACAATATGAAAATGTACATAGACAAGATCAAGGCGATAGACCCTAACGATCAGGCAGTACATGACATTGAAGAGGCCGAAAAAACACCGGCTGCAAAACCTAAAGCGAAGAAGTAAATAGATTTATTACAGGCGGGCGGCAATTGCCGCCCGCTTTTTTATTGTAAAAAGAAAAAGAACAGGTAAGATGGTGCACTTTATTTAATTATCGTTCCTAACTTTATACCAATGTCTAATCCTCATGTACGGCCTGCCGGTGATCTGAGTCCTCAGGAGCGGGACTTTGAAAATACTATACGCCCGCAAACCATTGAAGACTTTGCAGGTCAGCCGAAGCTTATCGAGAATCTGCGCATATTCATCAAGGCGGCGAATATGCGTGGCGAACCACTCGATCATATACTTTTCCACGGCCCTCCCGGCCTGGGCAAGACCACGCTCTCCCGTATAGTAGCCAATGAGTTGGGAGTGACCATAAAAGAAACAAGCGGACCCGTAATTGAAAAACCGGGCGATCTCGCCGGACTGCTCACCAGCCTTGAGCCACGCGATGTCTTGTTCATCGATGAGATACACAGGCTGAGTACCGTGGTCGAAGAATACCTCTACGCAGCAATGGAGGATTTCAAAATAGACATCATGATAGATACCGGCCCATCAGCCCGTTCTATCCAGCTCACCCTCAATCCGTTCACACTGGTAGGTGCTACCACCCGTAGCGGTTTACTTACAGCGCCGTTGTTATCACGTTTTGGTATTAAGTCGCGGTTGGAATATTACACTGCCGATGTGCTGCAACGCATCATTATACGCGCTGCAGGCGTGCTGCAGGTGCGCATCACTTCCGATGCCGCCCGCGAGATAGCTGGCCGCAGCAGGGGCACACCTCGTATAGCCAACGGCCTGCTCCGCCGCATGCGCGATTTTGCACAGGTGCTGGGCAATGGCGTCATCGACGTGGCTATAGTGGAGCATGGCCTTAAAGCGCTGAACGTGGACGAAAGCGGATTGGACGACATGGATAATAAGATACTCACTACACTGATAGATAAATTCAAGGGCGGCCCCGCCGGCATCAACAACATAGCTACAGCCGTGAGCGAGGAAGCCGGCACTATAGAAGAGGTATATGAGCCCTTCCTGATACAGGAGGGATATATTATGCGCACACCACGCGGCAGAGAGGCCACTGAAAAAGCATACAAACACCTGGGGCGTACCAAAGATTTCACGCCCAACTCGTTATTTTGAGTTACGATGCAGGGCAATAAAAAAACCGGATATACGATCCGGTTTTTTTATTTTATCTGTTTTAGTATCAATAGCGTATTTGTCCGCGGTGCGTATATGGCCGCATTCCCGAACGGTGCCGCCCCCAGAACATCTTCCGGATATTGGTATGTCGTTCGCGGGCATAGTGTCTGCGGGTATGCGTCGGGTGGAAGTAGTTGGTATTACGGTATACCCCTACCTCACGCATTCTGCAGCTGCTGAGATCAATAAGCATGATCAGAAGGGCTGCAATTAATATGATCTTGTTTCTCATTACGGCACTAAGATAAAAAAAATATTTACTTAGGAAACTAAAAACCACGATTATGTAGCTTCCTCCTCTAGCCGGAATAATAAACAGTTAAAGAAAACGTTACTATTCTTCTGTTTTCTTCTTCTTAGCCACTTTCTTGGCTGGTTTTTCTTCCCCATCTGCTACAGGTTCTGCGTCAGCGGTCTTCTTTTTTGCTGCTTTCTTAGGTTTTTCCTCACCTTCTTCAGTTGGCGCAGCTTTTTTTGCAGCAGCCTTTTTCTTAGGTTTTTCTTCAGCAGCAGCTTCTGCCACCGGCTCAGCTACAACTTCAGGCGCTGCCGTTTCATCAGTAGCGGCTTCGTCAGCGTTCTGCTCGTCAAAACGAAGGAGGTCATTCAGTTTCAGCACATCATACCATTTGAGCATTTTCTTCATGTCGCTCACATACACACGCTCTTCGTCAAACTCCGGGAAAATGCTTTTGAAATAGGCCTTTATAACCGCATTGTCAGCTGTTTTTGCGTCCGCAAGCGGTATGCTTGTCTCATGCTCCTGCATCTTCTGAAACACATGGTGCAGGCGCACATTCTCACCGGTGGTGTACACTTCTATACTCTCCAGCGGCGTTACATTATGCTGGCGTGCCGATATGAACCTCGTCGTTTTATCCGCCACATTCCGCACTATCGCGCCATCGCTTTTTGTGGTCAGTAATTGGTAAAGGCCTCCAAGGCCGGTAACTGCAACTATTTCTCTATATTCCATAATAAATGTTAAGAAGGGGAGCAAAAATATCATTTTTACAGTAATTAACACGTACTTTTTGCAGCAACACTACTTATATTGTAAAAGGCATTATGAAAACATGGCACTGTCTGTGGATAAATAGTTGCTTTGAGGCGCGATAACGGGATATTTGTTTATTTATATTTGCCCCATGATTCTCTCCGATTCACTGATACTCGCAGAAATAGAAAAAGGTAATATAATAATAGAACCTTACGACCGTGCTAACCTCGGTTCTAACTCTTATGATGTGCACCTGGGCAAGTACCTTGCCATGTATGACGATACCACACTGGACGCCCGCAAACACAATACCATTTCCCACTTCGAGATTCCCGAAGAAGGTTATGTGCTGCAGCCGGGTGTACTGTACCTCGGCGTTACTGAGGAGTATACCGAAACGCATGCCCACGTGCCTTTCCTGGAGGGTAAGTCATCTACCGGCAGGCTGGGCATCAATATACACGCCACTGCAGGTAAGGGTGATGTAGGCTTTTGCAACGCCTGGACACTGGAAATTTCATGTATTCAGAAGGTGCGGGTATATGCCGGTATGCCTGTAGGCCAACTCATCTACTTCGTCACAGAAGGCGATGTGATCAATAAATACAATAAGAAAGACGGGGCTAAATACAATGGCCGCACCAATAAGCCTGTGGAAAGCATGATGTGGAAGAATAAGTTCTGATCTCTACCACTTTATCCCTGAGCTGATATTCTGTGTACCCTCATAGTTTACTGGTATATTGATGAATACACCGTGCCTGCCTGCCTTTACTTTGCCAGTCAGTTTTACGGTTACGTTGCTGTTCATAATGAGCTGCAGGGCGTTGGGCAGTACATTATTCATATCCACGTCCAGTACTATCGGCAGCGAGAATGTGTCCATCTGCGGAACAGTATAACGCTCCCGGACGTTCATTTTACCCAGGTGCTTATTATTCATGTACACATCCAGGTCAGCCTTCTTTAGCTTCATCCGGTAGTTATTAGGGTTATAGAGTTTCACGTCCATCGATAGCTGCGCCTGGTGCAGGTCGGCTTTGCCAATGCTGAAATTTTGTACATCCCTGAACACAAAATCTTTCGGTGCTTTGCAGGAACATATCAGCAGCATAATGACGTACACTATATAGCTTGTCTTTTTCATAGTGATTCAAAAATACGCTATGTGCAATAAAAAAATGGCAGGAATTAAATCCCTGCCATTTCGTGATATAATTTCAGATGACTATCCTTTTTTTCTACTGATCGCTTTCTCTGCGGCCGCTACTATATGTTCTTTTGTCAGTCCGTATTTATCCAGCAGTTGCTTAGGCGTTCCACTTTCGCCAAAGGTATCCATTACTGCCACATACTCATGTGGCACAGGGCAGTCACGCGATGCCACGCCGGCTACACTGTCACCAAGCCCGCCATTTATCTGGTGCTCTTCTGCGCTCACCATGCAACCCGTTTTACGAATAGATTTGATTATAGCGGCTTCGTCTAATGGTTTTATCGTGTGTATGTTTATCAACTCTACAGAGATACCTTTTTCCGCAAGTATTTTGGCTGCCTCTACCGCCATCCATACCAGGTGTCCACAGGCAAATATGCTCACGTCTGTTCCCTCAGCAAGCACTTGTGCCTTACCTACTTCAAACTTCTGGTCTTCGGCAGTAAAGTTAGGCCACTTCGGGCGACCAAATCTCAGGTACACCGGTCCCTCGTAATCCGCTATTGCTATGGTTGCAGCCTTGGTTTGGTTGAAATCACACGGCACTATCACCGTCATACCCGGCAGCATCTTCATCATCCCTATATCTTCCAGCACCTGGTGCGTGGCGCCATCTTCGCCCAGCGTAAGCCCGGCGTGAGAAGCGCATATCTTCACATTCTTACCGCTGTAAGCCACCGACTGGCGTATCTGGTCATACACGCGCGAGGTAGAGAAGTTCGCAAACGTGGTTGTATACGGTATCTTGCCGCCAATGGTCAGGCCTGCGCCAACACCTATCATATTTGCCTCCGCGATACCACACTGGATAAAGCGGTCGGGAAATTCTTTCATAAAAGCATTGAGCTTCAGAGAACCTGCAAGGTCAGCCGTCAGCGCCACTACATTCGGGTTGCGGCGTCCCGCCTCCAGTATACCTTCTCCGAAACCGCCACGGGTTTCTTTCTCGTTTAATATCTGTATGTCTTGTAACATGAAGTAGAAATGATGGGCAAAAGTACATTTATAGTTTGAGAAACCCCCAACCTAAAGGGAGATGTTGATATTTGCTGAATAACTGATAAAAAACTATTCAAAAGTCATCCCCAGTTCGTCGAAAAAAACTTTTAGGTTTTAACTTTTCCCCTTTCACTTATATACAGACCCTTTTAGGTTTTAACTTTTCCTCTTTCACTTAAATACAAAATGATCCTTTTCAGGAAATAACTTTATACTTTCTACTTAAGACTTAAGACTATCTACTAAATACTAATGCCTATCTACTTTTAGGTTTTAACTTATCACCTTTCACTTAGTATTAGCGTATCCCCAATCCCTCAACCACGGAATGATTTTTTCTTTATAATCCCCTTGTATGATAATGTAACCGTCTTTTATGCTCCCGCCCGCTCCACACTTGGTTTTCAGTTGTTTGCCCAGTGCTTCCATGTCTTCGGCGGTGCCTACAAATCCGTCTACCAGGGTCACTACCTTGCCCGCGCGTTGTTTCTTATCCAGGCTTACCCGCAGCTTCTGCTTATCCTTCGGCAAGGTATCGGCTGGCTCTTCTTCCGGGAAACTATTAAAGAAATCCTTGTTGGTAGAGTAGGCAAGCCCGTCAGGACGTGAAATATTTTTCTTGGACATAGCGTTAATGATAAATAAGCGCCAAAATTAGACAAGCATTTGGTATAAATCTACAAAACTGGCACGCTTTGTGTGCTTTACCATATCATAAGATGAAACCACGCTCTGTAAACAAAATACTACTTTTTTGCCTGCTTGCATTTCTTGTAGCCAGCTGCCAGCGCCATAAACCGCACCGCAAGGCTGTTCGACTGAATATATACGACTTTGCAAAGTATGTAAGCTGGCCAGATAGCCCTGATTTTCACAGACACTATATGCCACTACTTTCCTTTTTCGACCGTAAGAAAACTCTGTCAACCTTCGACACCGCTATCCACTTTGAGGATCAGGGTTTCGGGGCTATTGACAATTATTACGATTTCATCGTTGCCGGCCATTTGTTCTCTCCCACGCAGGTGCATGCTGTATTGTTCTACGATGTAGATTTGAGGGAAAGCCTGCCGTTGGCCTGCCTGCAGGTATACCTAAAGGTTGACACCGGGTGGCAAAAGGTATGCGAAGACACTATTGAAAATGCCTGGGGCAGAGTACGATATAAGGATTGGAACTGCGATGGCATTATGGACTTGTCTTATGTGAAGAACGGATGGCATGGTGGTGGGCATGGCCCAATAGAATGGCGTTTATGGCTTGTCGATAAGAACGGGAACCTAACAAAAGTAAAGGGCTTTGATGATCTCGATGACCCGAAGATCGATAGCATCACCCATCACCTGTTTACCAATACAGTACTAAACCACGAAGGGTTGGAAAATGATGAATACAAATTCGCCGGCAACCGGGTAATACTGCTCCATAAACTATTCACCGGCTTTGATGGCCTTCCTATGGACACCTTTTACCGGCATATCAAAGGATTGAAGGAAGCAAAACTGAAACCCGGACAACAGATATATGTTCCGCTCTATGACCCCGAGGATGACTTTTAGATTTTACCGGTTTATCGCTTAATTTAGCACTCAAATTCAATTCAATGAATAAAGTTGTTGCGGGCGCCGACGAGGCGGTAAAGGACATCCCATCTGGCTCCACCATTATGTTTGGTGGTTTCGGCCTGTGTGGCATACCCGAAAATTGCATTTCCGCCATCGTAAAAAAAGGCATCAATAACCTTACCTGTATCTCTAATAATGCCGGCGTCGACGATTTTGGTATCGGGCTCATGTTACAGGGTAAGCAGGTAAAAAAAATGATCTCTTCCTATGTAGGCGAGAACGCCATCTTCGAACAGCAATTACTGAGCGGCGAGCTTGAAGTAGACCTGGTACCGCAGGGCACGCTGGCTACCCGCTGCATGGCTGCCGGCTATGGCATGCCTGCGGTCTGGCTGCTGGCAGGTATAGGCACAGAAGTAGCCGAAGGCAAAGAAGTGCGCAATTTCAAAGGAAAGAATTATTTACTTGAGGAAGCATTCGATTCCGATTTCGCCATCGTAAAAGCATGGAAGGGCGACACGCAGGGTAACCTTATTTTCAAGGGTACCGCTCGCAATTTCAGCCCACTTATGGCTATGGCAGGCAAAATAACCATCGCGGAGGTAGAGCACCTGGTTCCCGCCGGCGAGCTCGACCCGAACGCCATACACGTACCCGGCATCTATGTCAAAAGGATATTCCAGGGTGTTAACTACGAAAAACGAATTGAGAACCGCACAACAAGAAAAAAATAACCCATGGCGCTTACTAAAGAACAAATAGCAAAACGGATAGCACAGGAATTGCAGGATGGTTTCTACGTAAACCTGGGCATAGGTATACCCACACTGGTAGCTAACTATATACCTGAGGGAGTAGATGTGGTGTTGCAAAGCGAAAATGGATTGCTGGGGATGGGGCCATTCCCTTATGAAGGGGAAGAAGATGCCGATATGATCAATGCCGGCAAGCAAACCGTGACCACGCTCCCCGGCTCTGCCATCTTTGATAGTGCCATGAGCTTCGGCATGATTCGCGCAGGCAAGGTAGACCTTACCGTGCTGGGCGCCATGGAAGTGGCAGATAATGGCGACATCGCCAACTGGAAGATACCGAAAAAACTGGTAAAGGGCATGGGTGGCGCTATGGACCTCGTCGCCGCCGCAAAAAATATTATCGTGGCTATGCAACATACCAACCCAAAGGGCGAAAGCAAATTGTTGCCACAATGTACTTTACCACTCACCGGCGTCGGCTGCATCAAAAAGGTGGTCACTGACCTTGGCGTATTCGATATCACCCCTGATGGTTTCAAATGCCTGGAATATGCGCCCGGTGTCACCATTGATGAGATAAAAGCCAAAACACTCGGCAGGCTCACCATAGCCGACAATGTAAAAGAAATAGTGGTGTAATGGATACACTTACCATCTACCACAATGGCCGGTGCAGCAAAAGCAGGGGCGCATTAGAAATATTGATAGAACAGAATATACCATACACTGCCAGGTGGTATATGACCGAGCCTTTGAAAAAGACCGAACTAAAACGATTGCTCAAAAAACTCGGCATGAAGGCTGTAGACCTTGTGCGTAAAAACGAACTCATTTATAAAGAACAATTCAGGGATACAGAACATACAGAGAGTGAGTGGGTATCCATACTGATTGCGCATCCTGAACTGATGGAAAGGCCAATTGTGGAAAAAGGTGATAAAGCCATTGTAGCAAGGCCGCCGGAAAGAGTATTCGAGTTCATTTGATGGAAAGAGCCGTTCAAACAGTAGAAGTACTTCGGTGCAATTCATCTTCCTTCATTTTGCATAAATTTCCAGTATGCTCCAGCGGAGCTATCGCTTTGTAGTAAAAATGCTCTAAGAAGCTTTTTGCCCCGGAGCGGGCTACCCAATTCGCGAAGATTTGAAACGCCCCAAGTCATTTTGACATTCTCACTTAACTTTTAAAACACTAACTTTATTCGCTCGAACCATCCTGGATGAAGTATTTTTTTATTTTAGTTTTATCCTTCTGTCTGTTTGCAGGTCATGATACTTACGCACGTAAACATCAATCCCGTGCCGTACCAACAACCGAGGTAGGGCTGATGCAAAATGTTCTTGGCTGTCTCATTCATAAGGACTCACTCAGTTATTTTTACCTTTTCCCTCCTTTCGATACCCTATGGAGCCTGGTCATGCACAATCACGACCAGGCTCCCGAGACCGTAAAAGCCCTGAATGAATTAAAAGAACATCCGCAAGCCCTGCTACAGTTCGATCCTTACTATAACCACGACATTCTTGCCCGGTTTGAGCGCGTGGTCGTAAAAGGAGAAGACTCCGGTATTCACTGGAATGGCGTGGTCATCCAGCGATACGAGCTGATCAAAGAACCCCTTACCCGCGATCTTGCCGGTTACGATCGTATATCCCCCGAACGGTTCAAAGGCTACCTTTTCGTGCGCGATATGATGGGGCGGCTTACTTTTTGTATCACCATCACAGAGATACAAAAGATAAACGGCTACTTTTTCGGCGGCCAGGTCATCAATATACTTGAGGCTTCCACTATTGATGAGTATACATTCAAGGAAAAGGAAGAGAAGAAATACTATGAGTGGTTGGCAAAAAACATGAACAGCGACTCCGCAAAAAATATGTTGCGGAAAAAGAACCGCGCCGATACATCGGCTAACGATACCACCGCCGGCAAAAATAAGAATCTTCAGATCTCTAACCCATTGACCGAGGAAGACAAACAGCAGGTAAGAAAAGAAGTAATAGACAGGAAATATTATGAAGGTAAATTTGACGATGAAATACCCGTAAAGCTCTTTATCAGGTACCTGAGAGATGTCAAGTCCGGCAAAACCTCGTTTTACGATGGCCTGTATAAATTTGGCGATCAGCTCAATTACGTGAAACTGAATATTACCCGCGACAGCGATGGGCATTGGGTAATGGAAGACGACCCACCCGTGGGATCACTGGAACTGGAGCTCAACAATCGTATATACACCGGCTCATGGACAAACAATGAAAGCCAGACAGGTTACGATGTAGTATTGAAACCGGCAGATATCTCAGAAAAAAAGCTGGAGGCACTGGACAGGATCTTGGAAAAAGGCGAGTCTGGCCGCTCTGATGCTGATGTGATTGATGCTGATGAGAAACCTGCCGAGGACAAAGATCCGAAAGTAGTACGGCTGGAGAAAAAAATTAAGAAAGAAAAAGAACGTGAAAAGAAGCGCCTGGAAGAAGAAGAAAAGGAGAAAAAAATGAATGAGGACGCACCTAAAGAAAAACCAAAACCAAAAGTAAACGATAACTGGAACTGATCAGTATGTTGCCAGGAAAAACATTTTAACAACTATAGTAATCGTACCTTGAAAATTATGAAACAACCAGAAATAAAAGACTTCGGAGCGCTGAAAAAGGCAGGATATACCACTAAGAGTGTGAAGCAGGAAATCCGCGAAAATCTCGTTCAGTTAATTCAGAAAAAACAAAGTCCGTTCCAGACAGTCCTTGGCTTTGAAGACACCGTTATCCCTGATGTAGAACGAGCATTGCTCTCCCGCCACAACATTCTCTTCCTCGGCTTGCGCGGCCAGGCCAAGACACGTATGGCCCGCGAGATGATTCACCTGATGGATGAATGGATTCCCGTAGTTGCCGGCAGCGAGATAAATGATGATCCATTCATGCCTATTTCGCTGTATGCCCGTACTTTATTAGAAGAGAAAGGCGACAAGACGCCCATATCGTGGCTGCACCGCAGTCAGCGCTATGGCGAAAAGCTGGCCACACCCGATGTTTCTGTTGCAGACCTCATCGGAGACATAGACCCCATAAAGGCTGCCAATATGCGCCTCAGTTTTGCCGACGAGCAGGCGCTCCATTATGGCATCATACCGCGCTCACACCGCGGCATATTTGTCATCAATGAGTTGCCCGATCTCCAGGCCCGCATACAGGTGTCGCTCTTCAATATTTTGCAGGAAGGCGACATACAGATACGTGGGTTTAAGCTGCGTATGCCGCTTGATATCCTGTTTATCTTCACCGCCAATCCCGAAGATTATACCAACCGCGGCAGTATCGTTACCCCGCTCAAAGACCGTATAGAAAGCCAGATCATTACGCACTACCCTAAAACAGTGGAGATTTCCCGGGCCATCACTGCTCAGGAAGCGGATATATTGCCGGAACAACTGCAAAAAGTACACGTCCCTGATCTGTGTAGCTTACTCATAGAGCAGATAGCTATGGAAGCCCGCAAGAGCGAATTTGTCGATCAGAAGAGTGGCGTATCTGCCCGGCTTACTATATCGGCTTATGAAAACCTCGTGAGCACTGCCGAGCTCCGTGCACTGCAAAGCAATAAAGACAACGCCAGGGTACGCATCTCTGACTTTGTTGGCATAGTACCCTCCATCACCGGCAAGATCGAGCTGGTATACGAGGGAGAGCAGGAAGGTGCACTCAATGTCGCCCACCGGCTTCTCGGCCTGGCCATCCGCTCCACATTCGTTCAGTACTTCCCCGATCCGCAATCATTCAAAAAAGGCAGGGATGTGCAGAAAGCCAAAGCAAAACCAACTCCATATCAGCCGGTCATAGATTGGTTTGGGAAAAACAATGACGTTATGCTTTTGCAGGCCGACTCCGACGAGGATTACCTCGCTCACTTATACCAGGTCGATGGGCTTTATGCCGCCGTAAAACAATTTTACCCGAATGCCGGCGAGAGTGATACTGCCCTGCTCATGGAGTTCATGTTACATGGCTTGTCTGAATACTCGCTGATCAGCAAAAAAGGTGTAGAAAAAGGTGGGTTTGCCTTTGCAGATATGCTCGGCAGTATGATGGACCTGAACCTCGGAGGTGATGATGAGGATGAATAAGCATCCACAACCTCAAATATTGAGTTTTAGGCAGTTATAAGCATATTCGGATATACTCCGCAACTTTAAAGGTTTTTTAGGCATTTTCTTTCTTTCACAGCAAAATTTACTTAGATTTGATTCTAATTTTAAAACTTGCTCCTCGTATGAAGGCATTTTTACTCACCGTAGCCATTTTTCTGGGTGCTGCGGGCAGTATGTTTGCGCAGAATTTACCACCCGATTATTTTTGGGAAATTGGTGTGAATGCTGGTTTCAGTACATTCACAAGGCCATTAGGCCCTGCGAATGCTTATCAGGGCACACAAACTAATGTTTCTCCCGATTATTCAATACGTGCAAGTTACTTCTTCAATCCGCACTGGATGATGAATGCGGACGTCGGAACGAGAAAATGGGAATCTTATGGGCAATGGAGCCTTACCGACCTTAACGGGCAGGCCCTGAAGCCGCAGCAGATCACATTCCTGGTTGCAGATAAGGCCATGACCGAATCAATAGGCATCAACTACGTCATTCCTTTTTATTCCCAGTACAATACCATCAACAGGTCTAACATTAACTTCGGCGTTACACTTGGTATCATCAATACCATTAACGACGGTTCTATTGCTTACAGCAAGTATAAGTCTGCACCTGATTCCAACTACACATACATGTCCCGTTACGACTATGGCTATGGCATTGGCCTTACTTATGGTGCGCAGATCGGGTATACTTACTACATACTCCCTCGCCTGGCTTTAAATGTTGACCTGGCTATTCGCTATGCTGGCGTACATACCAACGACATCCATTACGATCACGAGAACGCCAATTTTCATACCATTTATTTCCCCGAAACGCTTGGCTTGCGCTGGCGCTTCTAAGTCTTAGTTACAATACAATGTTAACTCTTGGCCGGCCAGCAGACTTTGGTACGGTTTTTGAACTTATAATATTGCATTCCCTCGATAGTGTGTGTTTGATGGAAGTTTAAGGACCGGGAATGCCCAACATTAGATTTCCATAAAGGGTACCTTTCCAGGCACCCTTTTTTATTGCCGTACACTGCTCATTCGGCATAGCATGCAAATGCCCAAAATACAGATGTACTTTGGGCATTTACCATTAAGTTTCAGAACTATATTACAGGCCGGTCAAACAGATGCCTACAGAGGCCGGAGTAATTGGTGGGCCTTCATTCTCTTTAAATACAGTGGTCAGGTTATAAGACGCAAATATTGCAAAATTGCCCCAGCCCACACGGGCTGTCGCTGCAAAGTTCCATGGGCTCACAAACCTCTTCGTATCTATCTTAAACTTTGCATTAGCTCCGTCTTCAGAAGTCAGGCCCTTGGTGTGCGCGCCCAGCAGTGTACCTATCTCCAGGCCGGCTGCTGCTTTAAAACCCTTATTCCTGTTTACTGTATTGGAAAAGTACCTTAACTCAAATGGGGCCTGTACATAGGCCGTTACAAACTTGTACCTTTTATAGTGCGTGGTATCTGCTAAAAACTGGGCTGCCTGCACTGCTGTGTCGGCCGATCTCAGCACTTGCTGATCCAGGTAGTTAACTGATGTGAGGATACCCAGGCCAACGGCAAAACTGAATTTAGACTTTTTGATCGGGAAATCATAGCAGAGATTAGCGCCTACTGTATAGTTGAAAGTTTTGTTTTTAACACTGTCTGGTTTCTGTATCCAGTTATTGTAGCCAAACTTCAGCATCACAAAGTCTCGCGCGGGTTTAGATATAGCTGGGGGTACAGCTCCGCTGTTCATTTTATCAGTCCCGTCCTGCGCCAGCAGCACATACGACGGAACAAGCAGGAACGCCAGTATGGCGATGATTCTTTGCATAGAACTAAATTAGTGCGCAAATATAATGGCTGAACAATGGAAAATTTGTTAAAAAGTGAAATACCGCAATAAATTCTGCTTTATTCATCTGCATACGGCCACAAATGGAAAGATCCTGCGTTTCTGCCGCAGGATCTTTCCATTGAATTGCTTTTATACTATAGTTTCTTGAATACCCTGTTCGTGCCGTCAAAATTGGTATTGCCTTTTATCACATACTGAAACGCAGTGTCGCCCGGCGATAGATTGAACGAACCTGTACCCGAGAATGTGCCGATTGGACTCGGCTGCGTCTGCATATACAAAGATGAGTTATCAGACCCCATCACAAAATAACCCGGAACTACTGTATTTACGGCTGCACCCGGCGTTACCCTGTTGCCTCCTACATTATCCGTTCTGTAAAATCCTGCACCTATTTTGGTCACATTTACCGTATCAAAGTTGTCCTGGCGCACGTACTGGCCCGCAACGTTTATGGAATCCGGTTCGCTCGTTATCGCTACATATACATAGTTGTATCCCAGGAACCCATCAGTGTTTTTTGCTGATACCGTTATTATGTATAAGCCCGGTATAATGTCCGACACCTCACTTGCATCTACTACTGGCTTTATAGATTGGTGGTAAAACGAATCATAAGCTGTCGCAATTATGGTGTTTGCGTTCGGCAATGGCCCGCCACCTACAGGGAAACTGTAAAACTGCGAATTGACGATCGTTACAGTAGGATAAGATACACTTACCACTCTCGATACCGTATCTTCCTTCTTTTTACAACCCACAAATGCAACTGCTGCAAGCACCGATAGCATTAATATTTTCTTCATTCTCTTACTTTTTTTTATCAAAAAACAATTAGTTTATATCCCACCATACCCTTGTAGTTACTGGCTGCAGGCCAGGGAAACCGGCATTAGATGTACTTTCTGATGTTGGGTACAATAACCTTTCCGGGCGTTGGCCACCTATCACACTACTAGCTGGCTGCACCAGGAAGTCAGGATACCCTGTACGGCGATATTCTGCCCATGCTTCAAAGCCCTGGTTACCACACATTGCAAACCATTTTTGGGTAATGATCGCCCTCAACTTCTGGGCTAATGTTCCACCCGCAGGATATACCGTCCAGGTTGCTCCGCTATTTATATAAGCAGGGTAGCTACCGGCAATATTGTAGTAAGTAAAGCTCGCCTGTATACCTGATGCGAAATTTGCATTGTCGTTTCCGGCAGCAGCGCCCAATCCCCTTGCGCCCGCTTCAGCTTGCAGGAAGAAACTCTCCCAGCTCGAAATCAGGATCACAGGGGCGTTAGCCGATGCAGCATTTTGACCATCACCTGCTACCGCAGTGCCTGGTATAGAGTAAGAGCCTGCAGCCGCAGGTATATTATATGTTCCCTGTGTCAGTCCGGTATAGTTTCCACCTGATGTCGCTTCGTAGAATACACGCACCCTTGGGTCACCGTTATTGTTCATAGAGTCTATACAGGTCTTGCTACCAGCAAAATTCTGCACGCTGCCCAGTTGCACAGAGCTTTCTTCAGCATACAGTGGGTTCTTATTGCCCAGGTTAGCTCCGTAGGTTATTTTAGCGTCATCACCGGCGCCCATAAATGCAGGGCTGCCGTCATACATGGTGTCTATTTTCTTTGTAGCGCCCGTAGGGTCTATATATATTTCCCGCAGCAGCACTTTCAGGCGCAGCGTGTTGGCAAACCGCTGCCACTTGCCCATATCACCACCGTATATCAGGTCATCTGTGGTCGGAGCCCCGCCGCCTGCCTTCAATAACTTGTTGGCAGAATCAAGGAAATTAATGATGCCATTATAGATCACGATCTGGGAATCATACTGCGGGTTTATTTTGTGGCCATATACATACTGGCCCTGTAATGCCTGCTTGTACGGAGCATTACCCCAGCCATCGGTAATTACCTGGAACGTATAGGCCTCCAATATCAGTGCTATTGCCTGGTAAGACTTTTTATGAAGAGAATCTGCAAGCTGTGATAATTGAAACAGGTTTTCAGCGCCGGCATATAAATTAGTCCAGCCTGATGCCGCCTGGTCCTGTCCCGGATTGAATTGCTCCAGTGCTATATATTGGTTGCCTGCAGGAGTTTGTGTCCAGTATTGCGACCATATCGAACCGGCTATCTGCAGGTCCACACCCACACCAGAGCCTACATAAAGTTCGGCAGCTGGCAGCAGTGTCTGTACAGTAGCATTTTGTGAAACGTTTGGATTAGTATTTACATTGTTAAACTTCTTACAGGACGATACACCTAATGCAAGCGCAACAGCAGCTGTAAAAACAAATTTCCTATTTATCAACATAATCGATATTTTATAAAATAAATTTAAGATTTAGAATGTAACCTTGGCAAATACTCCATAACTCCTTACAGAAGGATTGGCGCCATAGTTAAATCCTTGTCCGTTACCAAGTGCGCCTGCTGATGTTTCCTCAGGATCGCCATAGTGGTTGCTCTTTGCTGTCCATATCAGCAGGTTGTTACCAAATACGCCTGCCTCAAGGCCGCCAAACGGACTGTGTTTATAATATTTTGTCGGTATCTTGTAAGACAACGACAATTCCTGCAGTTTCACATAACTCGCATTTACTAAACCCTGCGCTGGCAATACCTGCGACTCAGTTGTATAATAGTTGTAAGGCGTGAATTTCGTGCTGTTCGGCAGGTAGATGTTGGTATTCGCTACCTGGTATACCGAGTTAGCCCATACATAAGGGTTACGGTTGTTCACCACAGTTTCCTGCGATGTACCGTTCATATCTGTTTCCATCTTCGTCTCGCTGAAGAACTGGCCACCCTGCTTGGTCACAAATAAAGCGTGCAGTTTCAGGCCCTTGTAAGAAAGCTCTGTACCCCATGATGCCTGGAACTTAGGCTGGAAAGAGCCTCTGTATACCGGGCCCTTAGTTGCTACAGGTAGTCCGGTAGTCTGATCTACAACCGGATGCCATGAGCCTGTCTTAGGATCTTGCCAGTATTGAATGTCGGCAGCATAGAATGTGCCGTAAGGCTGACCCACCGCTGCAACTATATTCATGCCGTTCATACCGCCCAGCACTATATTATTCACTCCGTTCTTCAGGCTCAGTACATCACTTACGTTGTGCGTGTATGTCCCGAAGATGTCCCACCTCAAACCATATCTTGTAGCTATCGGCGTGCCCCTCAGCGATATTTCTTCGCCTTTGTTGCTCACAGATCCTATGTTCACAAAGTCATACGCAAAACCTGAAGACGGAGGAAGCGGCACCGCTGCAATCAGGCCGTCTGTGGTCCTGCTATAATAAGTAAACGAGGTAGTGATGCGGTTCTTTAAGAAAGCAAGATCCGTACCAAA
>JABDCE010000014.1:23841-47164 GCA_013288285.1 Bacteroidota bacterium | reverse complement strand
CTCCGCGTATGGTTATATCCTCATCCGGAAATTCTTCCCGAGCCGTTTCAGATGCCGAGTATATCGATGCCCCATCTTCATTCACCAGGAATACCGGCAGGTTCAGATTTAGCTTTTTGATGAACTGCTCTGTTTCACGCCCCGCCGTTCCGTCACCTACCGCAAACGATTGTATGTTATACTCTTTTACCAGTGCGCGTATTTTATGTTCTGCGTCTATCAGCCTGCCCGGCTCATGTATATAGATGAGGCTTGTTTTTATCAGCGCACCCTGCTCGTCCAGGCACACTATTTTGCAGCCGGTTCGGTAGCCGGGGTCAAGGGCCAGTATGCGCTTGCTGCCCAGTGGGGCGCTTAGCAGCAGTTGCCGCAGGTTTTCAGCAAACACATTTATTGCCTCTTCATCCGCCTTTGTCTTCAGCGCCATCCTGAACTCACTTTCCAACGCGGGCAGCAGCAGCCTCCGCCAGGAGTCTCTCACTGCTTTCTTCACCTGCATACCCGCATCATTCCCCGATTTTACATACAGCTCCTCAATTTGCGGCAATGCATCTTCTTCTTCCGGGCTTATGGCCATACGCAGCACCTCTTCCATAAATCCCCGCATGATGGCCAGTAGCCGGTGTGATGGTATTTTTGATATCGGCTCAGAAAAATCATAGTAGTCCTTATACTTTATTGCTTCCTGCTCTTTATCTGCTAGTACCTTACTTTGCACTGTAGCTTTTGTTTCAAACAGCTTACGCATACGTCCGCGCACATCTGTGTGTTCATTTACCATTTCGGCTATGATGTCGCGGGCACCCTGTAGCGCATCATCACTCGTTTTTACCTGCTCGTTTATATATGTGTTCGCTTCGGCCTGTATATTTATATCCCTTTGTTCCAGCAGCAGTAGTGCCAGTGGCTCCAGTCCGTTCTCGCGTGCGGTCTGAGCCTTTGTCTTGCGTTTTGGTTTGTAGGGCAGGTATAGGTCTTCCAGTGCGGCAAGCGTAGTAGCACTGTTTATTTTCTTCTGGAGGTCGTCCGTCATCTTGCCTTGCTCAGTTATGGTCTTCTCTATGAACGCTTTACGCTCCGAAAACTCCTTCTGGAAGTTCGCCTCATCCTGGATCTGTTGAATCTGCACCTCATCCAGCGCCCCCGTTTTATCTTTCCGGTATCGTGCTATGAAGGGTATTGTTGCGCCCTCGGCAAATAACGCTAATACTGCGGCCACATCCTGCTGCCGTAAATTCAATTTGGCTGCTACGCCTGGTACAAACTCTGTCATCCTTATTGCTTGCTTTGGTTGCGAATGTAGCATGCACGCACCACTCTAAAAAAGATATTCTTTAGTAATGTTTTGCCCTTTTCACAGGCCCGGAAAAGTTGGCACCATTTTTTATCTACCTTCATAAACGAAGGTTATGAATACGTGGGGAGCAGAACTAAAGACAATGAAATTGAACCGGTTGCAGGTGGCATTAATAGATTTGACCGTTACCATTCTCCATAAAAAAAATCCCGTGGGTAGGGCAGTTTGGGCATCGGTTGATGGTATAGTGGGTATCGCCAGCATTGTCATTGGCATCAACGAAATAAAATTGGCCGTTGATTACCTCCCCTTAGTTCTATATACAAGCTATGCAGAAACAGTTAATAAATACAACTTGTTAAAAGACAATAACCAGGTATTCGATTCAGAACCACGCTTCGCCTGATTGACGATTTTCATTCTCATTATACCCAAACTTAACTTTTTTCATTTTAGTTGGTTTTCTACCAGAAAACTTTTATTTTTGTGTTGTGTACAATATTATTGCGCGCGGCACGCTGCTTTTTTATTGCCAAAAATACCCCGATGCTGCAAATGCGTTGCTGGAATGGTATCACGAGTTTATTAAATGCTCATTTAGAAATTTTAATGAATTAAAGCGGGTATATGGTAATGCAAGTATTGTAGCCGATGACCGCGTGGTATTCAATATTATGGGTAATAAGTACCGGCTGGTCGTCCGCATGGTTTTTGAGTTTAAGACCGTACAGATAAAATGGTTTGGCACCCACAAAGAGTACGACAAAATAGAAGTGAGTACAGTAAGATATAAAAAGTGATTGTCATGAAGTTAAAAGTTATAAAAACGAAAAAGGAATATCAGACCTATCTCAAATGGGTAGAGGAAATGTTTGATAAAAATGTTTCTGCCAATAGCCCGGAAGGCGAAGAGCTACAGGTCGTTTTATTGTTAATAAAGCAATATGAGGACGGTCATTTCCCCATTCCATACCCTGACCCTATCGACTGCATTAAAGCGAAAATGGAGGAGAAAGGTTTGAAAAATAAAGACCTTGTGGGTATAGTTGGCACCAAAGGCTACATATCTGCATTACTCAATAAAAGAAAGCCATTGAACCTCGAACTGGCAAAAATTTTTCACCGCCAGTTAGGCATACCTGCTGAAATTTTATTGTCAAATTAAATCACATAGCCTGTCCTCCGGCTAGTTTGGTCGTTCGGCATGAACGCTTAGTCTGAAGATGCTACTGAGTTTACCCTTAAAGTTTCACCCATTTTTTAACAATAGTACCTGTTCCGCCCGTCACCACCAACGAATAAAGATCCGGGGGCATATTGGAGATATCAAGCGAATAAACATTATATCCGGCATTCACTTGTCTTGTTATCATATTCAATTGTTCGCCTGCCACATTTACCATATATATTGTTATTACTTCCGGGGCAGTTGCATTAATTACAACGTTCAGGCTATTCATTGCTGGGTTAGGAAACACTTTTAATTCCATTCCGGGATTGGGCATATCTGATACTGCGGACAAATTATCACAATTGATCACGGTAAGACTGAATTTGGTAGTAGCTGTTCCACATCCGTTTGTTACGGAGTAGATGATCGTATCTACACCTGCAGATACGCCGGTAACCACCCCTGTGCCAGTGATCGACGTAATACCGGCATAGCTGGCCCATACTCCACCCACTGCGGTATCCGATAAAATAATGTTAGAATCCACACAAACGTTCGAAAAACCTGTTATTGTGCCTGCTACGGGCAATGGATTAACCATTGCCGTTGCTGATGCCGTTGCCGCGCCACAGCTATTAGTAACAGAATAAGAGATAACCGCAACGCCTGCCGCAATACCCGTAATTATCCCTGTACCACTTATGGTAGCAATCCCTATTGCGCTGCTTGTCCATACCCCACCGGATATAGCATCACTAAGCGGAAGCACGGAGCCTGCACACACAGTGCCGCTACCGGTAATTACCCCGGCAATAGGCAAAGGATTCACCGTTACCGGAAATATTGCTACTGCCGTGCCGCAGCTATTAGTGATAGAATAAGAGATAACCGCAATACCTGCCGCAATACCCGTAACTATCCCTGAGCCACTTATCGTCGCAATCCCTGTTGTGCTGCTTGTCCATACACCACCGGATATAGCATCACTAAGCGTAAGAACAGAACTTGCACACACAATGCCGCTACCAGTAATTACCCCGGCAATCGGCAATGGGTTTACCGTTACTGGAAATATTGCTACTGCCGTGCCACAAGTATTTGTGACCTTGTAAGAGATGACGGCGCTTCCGGCCGATATGCCAGTTACGCCGCCGCTGCCGCTCACCGATGCTATAGCCGTGGCACTGCTTGTCCATACACCTCCGGTTACTATATCGCTTAATGCTGTAGAAGAGGTCGCGCAGATAGCGCTTGGGCCGGCAATTGTTCCCGCTACAGGCAAAGGATTCACCGTTACAGTCGCTGTGGCTACAGCCGTACCACAGACATTGGTAGCAATGTAGGATATAATGACGCTTCCGGCAGACACTCCCGTTACTGTCCCGCCGCTTACCGTAGCTATACCCGTTGCCGCACTGCTCCATGTTCCACCGGCAACCGCATCTGTCAGGAGGGTAGTTGCTCCGGCACACACCGTTCCCGCACCGGTAACTAATCCGGCTATAGGTAAAGGATTCACGGTTACCGGCGTCGTTGCTACTGCCGTGCCGCACCCATTGGTTACTGTATAAGATATTGTGGCGCTGCCAATGCTCACTCCAGTCACTGTACCTGTGCCGCTTGCAGTAGCTAAGCCCGTTGCGCTGCTGCTCCATATCCCTCCTGCGGTTGCGTCACTGAGTATTATGGCTGCACCTGTGCATACTGTGGCTGCCCCGGTTATTGCCCCTGCTGTGGGCGGGGCTGTGCTGATTGTAACCGGAAAGATGGCTGTACCGCCGCATGCGCCCGTTGTAGTATACGTCACAGTATCTACACCTGTAGTTAATCCTGTAAGCACCCCTCTGAAATCAATACTTGCGTGGCTATTCCTTACCCCCCATAAACCATAAAGGTTCACATCCGTTAGCGTATCAGGCGCACCCGCGCACACCAAACTTTTACCTATTATAGGCACAGATGGAGTAACCGTTATGGTAACACTGTCGGTTACAGAGCAGCCTCCTATCGATTCAGTTGCGAAGTAAGTGAAACTGGTAGTGGTGGTAACCGTTGTAGGGTGCATATATAGTGTATCACGGTAAGCCCCGGTTGTATATGCCGACGTCAAACCTGTATTGGTAAATAAATTAACTATCGGGCTCCATGTAGCTGCATCGATCCCTGTGGGATAACCTACAACAGATATATTATCTATTGCCCAGTAAAAACCATGCGGGCTATTATAGTAAAATCGCACCTTCAGATTAGGCATTCCTGCATAAGGCCTTAATGAAAGGGTTTCCTGTACAAATGGTGGTATATGCCCGATAAGATCGGTAGGGTAGGACAGGGAATAATTTACAATCGTAGACCACGTAACGCCACCATCAGTTGATATATCCACTTCAGCGCAGGTGTCTTTATTGTTTTTATAAGACTGGTCGAAGTAAAGCGCGGCATCCGAATATCCCGCCAATGAAAAAGAAGGTGATATCAACCTTGATTTGGTTACAGAAAAAGGATGTGCGCCAATCGCCTGGCTAATCGCAAATGAACTGCTGTCCGGGTTGCGAAAATAACCAAAATCACTCAGATAGTTATTCGGTTCATCTGCCCATGCCGGGTCTTTGGTGCTACCTACGCAGCCGGTAGTGTCCACCGTCCATGTGCCTAATGAAGTATTGAAATCTTGCTTTACTATGGTATCACCTCCGCCCGGCGTACCATCGCCCATCACTTTTATCCTGGTGCTGCCGCCATTGCAAATGGTCGGATAATCCACATTCATCACTACTGTAGGCGACCTGTTTACCACAACCATAATAGTAGTATAAGTAGTCACGCTGCCATTCGTTGCTTTTACTATGAAAGAATCAGCCCCTATATAGTATGCAGTGGGTGTGTATTCCAACCCTGCTGGCGTCATCACACCGCCTGCGGAGATTGCGGTATAAGATGCTGCAACTGTTCCATGTACCGGGGGCGCGGCTATATTCCAGGTATTTGTTTCCCCCGCCGTAGTGTCTGTTACTGCCAGTAAAGTATTGATGGATATAGGGGCATTTTCACAGGCAGTAAGCATTTGCATTGGCCCATTGGTGAAAAACACGCCATTTGGTGGTGATATCTTGCGCACAATATAATTGCCATCATCCAGTATATATGGATTGCCATTCGCGTCCATCCCTATCGCCATAGGACTAAACAATTCCGCGGTGTCAGGGCGGCCACCCTCACCACTAAAGCCTGCAACGCTATCACCTGCGATAGTAGTGATAATACCTGCCGGGTCCACTCTTCTCACCCTGTTGTTCCCGCCGTCAGCTATATACAGGTTTCCAGTGCCGTCTGTAGCTATGCCTTGCGGGTTCCGCAAGGCGGCGGTAGATGCCGGGCCGCCATCCCCGGAAAATGACCAGGTGCCATTCCCGGCGGCAGTGTACATTTTGCCGCTCGCTGCGTCTACTCTCATCACCCTGCCATTGAGCCCGTCTGATATATAGATATCGCCGGAAAGGTTCACAGCTACACTATATGGCCAATAAAGTGGTTCCGCCGTTGCGGGGTTACCTTCTCCCACATAAAAACCAGCGGTGCCGGTTCCGGCAACAGTTGATATTTTACCGGTAGCAGCATCTACCTTCCTGATAACACTGTTCTCCATATCCACTATATACAGGTTGCCGGCATTGTCAATTGCCAGGCCTTCCGGAAAATGTAATTTTGCTGCGCTGGCTGGGCCGCCATCGCCCGCATAACCTCCACCTGCGCCGCCGATAACTGTTGTGACTATACCTGTCGGACTCATTTTCAATACCGAATTATAATAACCGTAAGAGGAATACACATTTCCCGATGCATCAACTGCAATCCCATAGACATTACCTAAGCCACCCGAATAAGGATACGCTACCAAAGCAGTGGTAATAATGCCGGCGTTATTTATTTTTCTTATAGCATAATTTGTTTCATCTGCTATATATACATTGCCAAAAGCATCTGCCGCCACTCCTGTCATCGTGCTGAATTCCGCAGCCGTGGCAGGGCCGCCATCTCCCGCATAGCCTACTGTATGGTTGCCGGCAATGGTGTTAATGGTCTTTACCTGCGCATATGCCCAAAAAGGCGAAAAAAAGGTACAGATAATGATGGCCAGCGCGTATGATCTGCTGCGCATATCGCAAATGGACAGTGTTTTAAGGGAGTAGAAGGAGGGCATAAGTATTTGTTTTTTGTAAAAGTACACGCGGTGCAGTCCCTGGAATAGTGTACAATTACTATTTCTAAAAAAGGTAATTATACGCTACCCGGATAATTTCCCGGTTGTACTTTGTGGTGATATCTATTGTTTAAATAACCCGATGCTACATAAAATATTAAGCTCCTTCACCTGTTTTGCATTATCCTGCCTGCTTGTGGTTGTCACAGGTAAGAATAGCTATGCGCAGGAAAAACATCAGGCTAAAACAAACGTAGATACTGTCGCGCTTGATCTTTCTATAAAAAGTGCAGCATATATCACCAATCCTGACACAGCTATACAGCAACTGAAACAACTGGGGCAGAAAAGCATTGACGCCGGTTATTTTCTTGGTGCCGCAAGGGCTTTCCGCGCAGCCGGAGGTCGGTATTTCGACTTGGGCAACTACGAAGATGCGCTCGTTTACTATAAAAAATCGCTTCCTTTCGCCGAAAAAACGGGGCTCAAAGACCAGGCAGCACGTTGCCATAATTGTTTTGCCTTAGTCTACGCAACGCAGGGCAATTATACAGAGGCCTCGGAAGAGTGTTTCAAAGCGCTGGATATTTTAAAAACGATTGATACCTCTGATTATGAAACAGGGATCAGCATTTACACTAATCTCGCATACCTGTATGAGTGTCTTGGTCAGGCGGGAAAAAGAATTTATTATTTAACACAGGCAGAAATCCTCATACGCAAATGGAATACATCGCCGGATATGATGATCAGGAGCCTGGCGCCAATACTTGCAGGTAAGGCAAATTATTTCTCTGACAATCAAATGTCCGACAGCGCAATAAAGTACTATAAAGAAGTGCTGAATGTAATAAAAGGGCTGGGAGCAGACAAAGAAAGTGTGCGTTTATATCATGAAGCAAATGCGCTCGTGAACTTAGGAGAGATTTATGGACGAAACTGTGATTGGGAAAAGTCTGTTTCCTATAGTAATAAGGCTATTGCCATTGCGCGCGGCAAGTATCCCGATGTGGTGGAGTGTGCTTATTATAATCTCGGGCAGGCGTTTCGTTATTTTAAAAAATACAGGGAAGCGGAAGACATTTTTTTACAGGCTTTAAAAATGAGCAATGCTTTACAGCATAAAGCACTATTGACTGCAGGGTATGGTTACCTCGCTGATGTGTACAGGGATACCCGCCAATATGAAAAGGCATTGGATTATACAGATTCCATGATAGCCCTCAAAGACACGCTCGTTACTGCGGAGAAAATCAAAAATATCAGGCAGGAAGATGCAAAATATCATATTGCCGAAAAGGACGGGCAAATAGCAAGAAATGAATTATTGATAGCCCGGCAAAAAGATAAGATAGCCCGTAAAAATTTATGGATAGGTCTCATTTCCGCAAGTGTGCTGTTATTGATGGCGCTCTCCGGGGCGCTTTATAGGAACAGCAAGCTGAAGCAGGCGGGAATAATACGGTCTCTGAAACAGGAAAATAAGATCAGTATACTCAAGGGGGTAGTGCAGGGTGAAGAGAACGAGCGTATCAGGCTGGCAAGGGAGTTGCATGATGGCATCGGCGGCATGTTGTCTGCCACCAAGATGCGCTTCATGGCATTGAGGCATGACAATGAAGATCTCGTAAGGTCGCCAAGATATCTCGAAGCAATGGGGCTGCTCGATATTATGGGTGACGAGATACGCAAAACCTCGCACAACCTCATGCCCGAGGTGCTGCTGAAGCAAAACCTCACGGAAGCACTGCGTACCTACTGTAATAATATACAGGCAGGAACAGGTTTGCAGATAAATTTTCAGAGCTTTGGCGACTTCAGTAACCTCTCCAATGATTTTAAGCTGAACATTTACCGCATAGTGCAGGAACTGCTGAAAAATATACAGCAACATGCAAATGCTACTTATGCGGTCGTGCAGTTAATGATCCTGGAAGCTTACCTTACCGTAAGTGTGGAAGACAATGGTAAAGGGTTTAATACTGATGAAACAAAAGATGGTATAGGCCTGCACAATCTAAAAACGAGGGTACTAAGCCTTGATGGACATTATACATTGAAATCTGAACAGGGAAAGGGCACCACTGTATATATAGAATTAGGGATTCCCATAGCCGGGAAACCCATGGATACTTAAAACGCATGGCCAGTTAGCTGAGTAAGAATTTTGAACATAAATTTGTTGAAGTTTAAGTGAGTTTGCTTATTATACGAAAAATAGAAAAGCCCCTTTCAGGGCTTGAGGTTTATGATTAAAATAGCTATTATAGACGATCATCCGTTAGTAATAACCGGCCTTCGGCACATACTTGCTGGCGCTCCCGGCATGGAGATCACCGGGAGCTATACGGGCGGTAAAGAGTTGCTGCGGGCATTAACCACAGAACAGCCTGACGTACTGCTGCTGGACATACAATTGCCCGGACAAACAGGCGATGAATTAGTAGAGATAATTAAAGAAAAATACCCGGCAATTCAGATATTAGTGCTTACAAATTTTGACAATGTTTTTTATGTAAAAAATATGCTGAAAAAAGGCGCAAACGGATATGTGCTGAAAACTACCAACGAGGATATACTTATTGAGGCTATTAATACCGTATATAAAGGAGAGATGTACCTGGAGCCGGTATTAAGGGAAAAAGTATTGCACGATAACCTGCAGGCGAAAAAAACATTTTCCGCGGAGCCCGTGATTACGAGAATGGAAAAAGAAGTGTTGCAACTCATTGCCGCCGATATGACCAGCCAGCAGGTAGCAGATAAGCTATTTCTGAGCAAAAGAACTATCGACAATTACCGCCTTAGCCTGCTCATGAAACTGGGTGTAAAAAATCCCGCCGGCCTGGTAAAGAAAGCCATGCAACTAGGCCTTATTGATTAGATGTCCTGGCTTGACTGACAGTTGTCCAATGCCTGCTCACAAAAGGCCCCCGCTCTCCGCCTTCGCCCGCCATAGCTTTTTCAGCGTAGGCGGGTCCCCACACTCTGCTCTCGTTTTAATGTGGCCTCGCCAGGGCCATTATAACGCAAATGTAACTGATATTTTCCGAAAACGAAACTTGCCGTTTTTGGCTTTAAACCTTTGTAGTAAGCGATTTCATTTTTATTCCGAATTATTACCGAATTGAAAAAAAATTATACCTTAGTCCAAATCAATCCCAAAATCAATCCCACACGTGGCAAGTATCAGATTCAATTTAAAGCCCATTGCAGGCAATAGAATGCAAATTAGAGCTGTATTCCAGGACGGTTCAAAGCAAACGTTTAAATACACCGGCTATAGCATTCCTTCATCAAAAATAAAGTCTGAATATAAATACTGGGATAAGCAAAAACAGTTAACTAAGGTACTTGATAATTCAGGTGTCATTAACTCACTGATCGAAAAGTGGAAATCTGATTTTACATTGTACAAAGACGAATGTAAGAGATTGCAAAAAAAGGTGAATGTTGATCAGTTCATAAAATCGCTTGCAGGCGAAGAAATTATAAAAGATGTACCTACTTTACTATCGGTTTTTTCAATGTTTTTGGCATCAATCAAAGTGACGCATAAAAGCACTACATACAATGGATATAATGTGATAAAGGGTAAGCTGGAGAAGTTTCAGAAAGAAAAAAAGAAAGAAATATTGGTATCCAATGTTGACCGCTCATTTTACAAAGATTTCAGCCTTTTTCTAATGCAATCTGAAGGTAACACAAATGCTACTATTCTTCGCAGGGAAGGGAAGATAGCAACAGTGCTTAGTTATGCCATTGAATATTTTAAAATAAAGAATGTACATGAAGATTATCAAAAAGTATATAAACTGAAAACGGCCCCGTCTTCAAAATTCCCACTGTACCCCGAAGAGCTGGCTACGCTCAAAGCCTATAAAAGTAAAAATGAGTACCACACGATGGTACTTGATTCATTTTTACTGGCCTGTGAAACAGGGTTAAGACATTCTGATATTATACAATTGCAGCCCGCACATATTCATTCTCACGTAACACCTAACGGGATAATAAAATTTATAAAGCTGGCAAATATTAAGACCGACAATAGCAATGATATGCCACTTTCTGAATTTGCGTGTAAGATTGTCGATAAATATGCGGAAAATAACAGCGGTAACCTTTTTAGGTTTCAACATTCCCAGGCAGCCGGGAAAGTGCTGAAAAAAATATTTAAGCTCACGGAGGTAAACCTTGATCGGCCATGTGAAATGATAAAAATACAAGGTACCAAGTCTGAACGTAAAACAGTCCCATTATACGATATTATCAGCTTTCACATGGCCCGTAATACATACATTACCCGGCTACTGTCCGCAAACGTGCCGGCTGTTTTCGTTAAGAATAATGCTGGCCATAGAGATTTAAGTACAACTATGAGTTATTTTCGAAATGAAGATATTAACAGATGGCAGGAAACCCTTAAAGTGCTCAATCAGTAAGTGCAGCATACACTTGTTGAGTGTATTTTATCCTGTTGTCTAAACCCAGTATGCCACCATTCACATGCTTAGTGATCGTGGTGATGGTATCATTATCTACTCCATGATCACAGATAGGCCATAACCCGTTACGCTCAAAAAATATTGCGGCTGAAGCCATGCAATAGTCAGGCGTAACAAGGTCAGGGTTTTCCACAAAATCAACACCTTCTATGCCTACAGCATCTGTAAGCTGCTGGTAGGCATCCTTACCTGTTGTTTGCAAAGCGCCACGGCCACGATACTTCCATCCGTCACCTGAATTTTCATTACCATTACCCATCCGGTTGCAGTAAATCCGGTTAGCTATCTTTTCAGGCTGCCTGGTATAGTTTGTGGCATCCCCGATACCCGTAAAGTGCTTCGGAAATATTTTTATCAGTGCCTCTGCAGAATAGTTAAGGTTTTCTATCATTGCCTTAAAAATATCTGATTCCTGCATTGCCTGACCCAACAAATGTGACAATCTTTTAGGCCCGTCAATGCCGTATTTACTTAACGCTGGCAATTGCGCAATAATATCATCAGGTATTATACCTGCCAATTTTGAAATATCCATTATACAACGATTTTCCTACCGTATTTAATTGCCAAAAATGCAAGCGTGGCCACGCCGAGCCATGCAAAGTACTTTTCAACGTTTGTCCACAAACGCCCCCACCAGGATAACGCCTGTTGCTTTACGACTACTTCCGAATGTGATCGTGAAACGCTGTCTTTAGCAATGCTCATACTGTCATACCGTTGGCTGCTTTCTGTTTTTTCCCGGATGAGGTTTTTAATAACAAGTGTCAGGCTATCACTATTGCAATCGATATGCTCTTTTCCTTTATTATCCACGTACCGGTGAAGGTTTACATTGCCCTCATGCGTGGTGGTATCTATGGTAGAGCCATTTTGAATAGTTACACCCGTAGAGCTGCCAGCAATGCCAATAGTACTGTCTTTAACTACGATACTATCTTTTGTGACGGTAACATCGTGTACCACGGTGCTGTCTTTTATTCTTACTACAATACTGTCACGGGTCTTAACGCTTACCGGCTTCATTACCCGGCAACTGGTAAACATAAATGTGCCGGCGGCACAAATGAGAATGCTGGTACTGATTTTCATATATTTTTTGTTTTTTTGGTTACTAATTATTTAGCATCTTCAACTGGAGGCAATACTTCAGCCGGTACATCTTTTTGAGGATTTCCATTTTTTAAAGAGATAATGTCTTTCACAGTTGCTACACCAGTGAGTAAGGCAATCATTATGCACAAGCCGGCAAATATGTACTTCAAGGTGGCCTGATCTTCAACGGGCACACGCTTATTGAGAAAAAACCAAACCATATATACTATTGCTATTGCAAATAGTGCAGAAATGCTGCGTTTAACAGATAGTTTGCCCTCTTCAGAAAGCATGGAATAAATGGCATTTTTTACCGTAAAAAGCGGGTTTTTCATGATATTTTATTTTATTTTATTGGTGCGTTTTGATTTTTCAAGGCCCTTGCAGCGTTCCTTTCTCCCTGAATAGTGCTTATTTGTGATTCATGTCTTTGCACAGTAATTTCAGTCTTGTTTCTCCATTCTTCCATGGAATCACGCCATGAAGACCACTTGCCAATATCTATACCCAAAAGGGTGCTTGGTATCAATCCCACAAGGATTATTACTATAATTTTTCTGTTTTCTGTTTTTTTCTTAGGCTCTAACAGAATGTCGGCAAACGATTGTAATTCTTCTTGGCTCATTCCAAAATTTTATACGTAGGTGAAACTTACAAACTCACTTCTTTTATTTTTAAACACATTGATCAGCGTTGTAGCGTTTGTTATTTGCCCGGCTGATGGTACCATAACACTTGTATCTATTTCAACTCCAAAACGTAGCCAGTCATTGCTATCATCAACAGTGCCCACACCTTCTATAACAGTGCCGCTGGTAATACCGACAATATCCAAAGCCTGCTCTATGGCCCAGGGTGTGCCCTTATACCGGTGAAGCTGTATGCATTTGTTCAATAGGTCCCTTTGTTGCGGGTAAGTTGGAGCAAAGGCCATTCCTTTATTTCCGAGTAGGTCAAACTCGTTGGCTAAAATTCCTAGTACTGATGGATTCACCTTGTCAACAAAGTATATGAGTATCTGCGAAAGGTCCATACGCCTGAAAAATGACTGCATCCAAATATCAAACGCATACAGGTGCGGCTGATACTTGATGCTATCCGGTATGATCACATTCTTATCACTCATTATGGTTCGTCTATAATTCCTTGAATACTTACACTTATACCCGTACAGTTGGCAAATTGTGTGTCATTAATTGAAATATCTATTGTCAATGTCGGTATGAATACCTGGTAAACACCTGTCAGCATGCACTGGCCAATAATTTGATTCACGATTACATCTACACCTAGGGCATTGTCCCATTGATTCACAAAACCCTGCAGGTTGTTCAATACCTGTGTTTCAATACCTGGTGCCGCGCTTTTTTTCAGAATCAGATATACAGTCAAAGTATAATCAACAGCAGTGGGTGCCGCCGCCACAACAGTATCAGATAACGGCCTTACTTTTTTATCGCTGCATATTGCTTCAACAGCATCAAGCATCGCTTGGTTTGGTGTTACGCCCCCGGCCAGTAACGGATAAAGTGTTATTGTCATTAGCGGTATGGCTAAAATGACATTAATTTCAAATCCGGTACCGCCACCGGTTACAGCGGTAGTATTGTAGTTCGTACCGGTAACATATCCACTGCCTTTTTTTAATATTTTATAGGTCAATACAACACCGCTTCCATCAACTGTTAGTACTTGTCCAAATGCCAAAGTAGTACCTCCATTAACAGTAAACGTATCACCTATTGCATAGCCACCGGAAATAGAAACAACCTGTGATGATGTTTGAATAGCACCAGCTACCAAATCAGATGTTATACTAACATCAACAATAGAAGGGCTTGCACTCTTTGCAAAATATATGTAAGCATCTTCAGGGCCTGCTACGCTGTATGTGGCATTTGCCAGTGGGATACGTACCCTCAATTGATCATCAGTTTCCTCATCCGCTCCGCCGGTACTGGTATCGGTATTGACACCACTGGTAACAAATGCAACAGGGTCCACAATAACATTGATATAACCAGGTGCATAGTCATTACCTATAACACCAGCAGTTAAGCATGTACAGTCAACATCAATAGTCCCCGTGCCTGTTGGTACGTTAGTAATTGCATTCGTAGCAAATAAGACAGCCCCATCCTGGCTTTTTATTCTTGTGCCAGCCGGTATGGTTAAAGTCGGTGCACCACCGGCAAGGGTAAATTCAATTGTGCATACGGCAAAGCTGGCAGGTAGTCTAAAAGTGCCATTTTTTAGCCCTAGTTCTTCCAACGCCGCGCCACTGGCAAATGAAATTAGATTTTGATTTCCGGTGTAGTTTAGTTGTTTCAGGTAAAGAGCACCCCGGTAAGCAAAAGCATTGGCCAGTAACATTTCACCATCAGCATTACCCAAAGTACGGCCACTGATACTTTGTATATCATTAATAACATCCTGTAGTACCGCCGCAGGATCATCATTTACAAACTGTATTGGAGTATTTGCCATGTTAACTAACTATTTTTATTCTCACTAGCCCGGTTATGCGGTTTTCTTTACCCTCACTTTCTTCATTGTATACGGGACCCTATGCAGCGGCAACCGTTATCACCGCCTGCTTATAAGAGCCATTCAGGTATAAAATAACCTCGTCTTTGCTCATACCCCATGTGCCCGCCCAACCCCAATTACTTCTAACCCATGCGATCATACCAGGCAGGTCATCCCATGGCAGGATAAAAGGCACAGCAGGCATAGCCGGCGTACCGTCAACCGAAAGGGTAATACTTACATTGGTAGCGCCAAATGGAAACAGGGTATTGATTATTTTAGTGCCGGTAACCTCTCCAAAGAAATTTCTTTTACCCGCTAAAAAAGGAAGGGAGACACTACTACCATCAAACGTCATACTGATATTGAACATAATGCCGCCGGGAGCAATCGTGTAGGTGATCTTGCCAAGTGTTACTTCAGGTACCCATATTGTGATGGCATCAATGATTTCCTTTTTCATCTTTGCGGCGGCACTGATACTATTATTGTCAATGTACTGATGGTACCCGCACCCGAACAAGGGCCGCAAAGGGTCACTTCCAAGCGGTGTATTAAGAACTACATAACATCTTTGCAAATAAACGTCAAGCCCTGTAAGTATGACACCAGGTTGCAACACACTCATGCTCCAAACCCCGGTACTTACATCAGGCAAACTATATACTGGCATTCGCTAAAGGTCATAATTAAACGAAATTCGTTACCTAACGTTTGCCTAACGATTGCTTAATGTCAACACTTATGATTCACTTTGCAAATACATTTGTAGTCCTGGTGCTGTTTCATGGGATTGAAACATAGTAAGCTGCATATTCTTATGCGGCTTTTTTATTGGCACCGTTCCTCAACTTCATTTTTTAAACAATGGCCCGCGCACAATGGCTGATGCCCCGTGGTATAAAATCCCCGCCACTTGCTACGCCGTGGCTTGCACGGTCTTTTATATCACTCCACACGCTATCAACACAAAGGCTAACCTACATTTACATAATGTGCTGTTATAATGACTAAAGCACTATAACCACATTATGTAAAGTAGGCGCAAAACCTACGCGCCCAGCCTTTTCCTACGCTTCAAAAATGAAAACGCACCAGCCCCTTGCAGCAAAGCCTTATCAGGCATTGCTTGCACTCCGCACGGCAGGCGTGGTGAAAAACCACCCCTGCCCGGAGCCACACTGCACCCACGCTTCTTTGCCGCTGCACCCCTCCACCCTTTCAATGGTGTACTAATTCAGGATATAACATTGTTGCCTATGCTTTCGGCAGGTTCATGTCTTACGCATCCATTCCGTTCAGCAGGCTCCGCATAGCGGGACATTGCATGTCCCGCTGCTACGCTACTGCTTCACTTCACTATTGCTACAGCCATTTCACCAGCCTCGTAGCATCGCACGGCACAAGTGGCAAAAGCCACCTGTGCCATTCAGCCGCCCGCACAATATTATATCCTGAATTAGTACAATTCGCTTACCCCATCCAACACACAATATGGTTACCATTCTGAAAAGTGACACAATGGCATAGTTACCATCTTTCAAAAGATGGTAACTTCTTTTTTTGATAGTCGCTAGCGATAAACTGCAACTCCGAGTAGTCGCATAATTTTATGGTCAGGAAGGACCCATGACTTTCCACGGCGCGGAAATGTCCAAAACATGGAAAATCGGCTCTGTATCGACATTTCGGACTACCTGTACTCATACACGATAATAACACCAGTAGTTCCGTTGCCACCTTGACCATTGGCACCTACCGTTCGCATCACACCTGCACCACCTGCACCATACCCAGCCGCTGAATTACCTAACGCGGCATCTGTTGTCTTACATTGGCCGCCGCCGCCGTACCCTGTTGAGCCGCCGTTACCTGATACACCACCTGTTGAGCTTATTGTTATACCGGGGCTACCAGGTTCACCAGCTCCGTTAACATCACCATTAGTAGATACTGTACCACCATTCCCGCCCGCTGCAACTTGTAGTGTGCCTGATGAAGTCATTGCAGTACCACCACCCCCGCCATTAGCTGTATATACAGTAGCACCATTTGTAAATGTGGTATTACCACCTATACCGCCATTATTTGGCACACCACCTGCACCGCCTATACCACCAGCTCCTATGGAGTAACTATAAGAGCCTGATATACTAGTAACCATTACCATTAATAAACCACCGGCACCGCCGCCGCCCGATGCACCTGATGTACTCACGGTACCACGTACACCGCCTCCACCGCCTCCAGCTCCTACCATTACCAGTATTACCGAATTGGTCCCCGCAGTTGGGGTATATAACGTGCCTGCTGTCAATATTTGCCTATTTAGCAGTGAGCCGCTTGCTGTAATCGAGGTATTTGTAACGCTACTTACCCGGCCTTGTGCATCCGTTGTCATTACCGGCACCTGTGTAGCACTACCGTAGGTTGCGGCTGTACCCACATTAGGCATTGATATGGTGCCTGTAGTGGTGATAGTACCCCCGGATAATCCGGTACCGGCTGTTATTGATGTAACACCGCCTCCGCCTCCAGCAGGAGTTGCCCAGGTGCCATCCCCGCGCCAAAATGTTGTAGATGATGCTGAAGTACCGCTATTGAGATTATTGACAGGTAGATTACCGCTAACATCCGTGGCCAATGCAATAGCTCCCCATGAAGGGTTACCACTTGAATTTCCGTGCAAAACGGTTGTTGTAGTGCCTTGATTAGGAAAGTCCGCTGAAGCCATTATAGGTGAACTATAAGACGGTACACTTGATGAGCTTGTAAAATTGCCCAAAAACTTGTGCGCGGCGGCATTTGTCAGCGTATAAGTTACAGATGGGGTAGTAGTGGCCGTTGCTACCGATACAGTAAATAAAGGTGATAAATTGCCCGAACTAAAAGAAGTGACGGCACCTGATGTGATCGTAGTATTCGTAACACTGCTTACACGCCCTTGTGCATCTGTAGTAATAACAGGAACTTGTGTAGCACTCCCATACGTTCCGGGTGTGCCTACGTTGGGCATTGAAATTGTTCCACTACTGGTGATGGTGCCGCCGGAAAGACCGGTCCCCGCTGTTATTGATGTAACAGCTCCACCGCCACCTGATACAAGAGCTTGTACCAAACTATCCACAAACCATGGTGTGGCTACACCGCGCCTGTACGAAAGCGTGTCATTCCACAACGGTGATTGTGTACTATCACCCGTAACCGTCCACGATCTATCCGCTCCCAAATCCTGTTGCACACCATTAATGGTGATTTTTCGCAAAGCAAATTGCCCCATCGTGTTCATAGATAACAATAACATCATTACAATAAGTAAACTTCTCATCTTGCAGTAAATTTTTATGATTAAACAATTAAAAAAACTATGATAATAGCAAAGCAACCTTTGCAGCATCCGCCGCAAAAGCGGCAAGATTAATAGGCGGACCGCTTGGTCCTACTCCGGTTGGTACTGTTAGTGCCTGAAGGTTGGTAAGTATATCAGTCAGTATTGCACCCAGGTCAGCAGATCCGTTCTTTATGGTGAAAATGCCCGCCTGCATTGATAGTTCACCGCCCGCGCCGTCCTTTACATCTACCTTGCCCCCGGTGCCATCAATTGCCAGCTCAACAGAATTCACCTTTACATCTACATTTCCATCTGTAATAGTGAGCTTCGTATTGTTTATTTTGCTTTCAATCTGACCATCTGTAACAGTAACAGTAGTAGCATTGGCCGTCACCTGCACATTTACATCTTTAATGATCACACTGGTCTTACTTCCTACCAGCATATCCATTTCACCGCTGCTGTCTGTAATATTGAGCGTGTATTTGTGTGCACCCTTGTCATACTCCATTACGGTGCCATCGCTGAATTTCTTACGCCATTTTCCTACGGCTGCATCCGCATCCGCAGGATCTGCGTCACTGCTGATAGCTCCCAGTATAACGCCAGTTTTGCAAAATCTATCTACCATGCAGGCCACTTGCTCATTTACTTCATACGGCCAATTCTCATCATCATTAAATGATCTCAATTTGATGATGGGTAAAAAATCGGTCACAATGCCGTTACCCTCACCATCATCGTATGTTGGGAGCTGCACACGGGCAAAGCCTGCTTTCCATTCAGTTACCAACCCATAAACTAAGTGTACACCATCCATGTTGTTATTATTTACGAATACCCCACTTTATCACCCGGCGCGTTTCCTGTAGCTGCATTTTGCAGTATCTTCTTAAATTGAGCGCTGGTAGTGTAATTATTTTCCCTGTCCACCTGGTGCGTACTTTCACCTACAAGGTATTTACCGCTGTAATTAAACCAGTTCGTAAGACTGGCATTGACACCACCCACACAAAGCACATTGCCCGGAAAGGTTGCATCTATTTCAACCTGCTCCAGGTTCTTTTTATACATTCTGCCATCCACTTTGTACAAACCCTGCTCATCATTATCAACATGGTCTATGCTTCTTAGTACGTCCGCGCTGGGATTAGCGCCCGCCGCCACAAGACTATCGTATAACTTCTTTTCCTTACTGTTATGGTACCTGTTTTGCCCGCGCACATATATACCTGCTACCTTGTCAATAATGTTGTAGTCAGTTATAATATCACCAAAGTCAACAGTTACTACAGCATCACCCATATTCAATTCAGGCAGGTAGCTAAATACAAGGATATTCCCACGTAGAGTGAACATATATCCAAACTCCAGCGCCACCCGGTGCAGAAACTCAATATCTGTTTCATGAAATTGTGTTACCCGGTTGATGGAGTAATTATGTATGATGCCCTGTACTTTGTAGTTGTATTTATCTGCTATCTTTTCAGCAATAGCCTTCAGGCTTTTGCCTTCATGTGCGAAACTCGTCTTAGTTCTTACCGCCGTTTTTACTCCCGCGCTAAGAGCCTGAAGACAAAGCATGTGGCCGCCCTCCCTGTTACCGGTGAATGAAAGATTGTCAACGGTGAAAGTGCCACATTGTAATTGATTGCTCCCACTTGTTATATTAGCAATTATAGTATCTCCCTTTTTAGGATTCCAACTGTCTTTCCACTTGTGTTGCTCATCTTTTATGTTCAGCGTCAGCTCATCAGCTTCACCCGCTGTCTTATCCCTGTATATGACGCTTACCACCTCACCCTGCAAATCGAGTGTGATGTCCTTACCCTCATAGGTAATATCATAGTCAGCTTTTACCGGATTATCCATACAGTTTTATCTTTTCCATGGTGCTACATCTGATGAATTGGTAGTGGCCGGCTGTCCATTGATGACAGGAACTACCAGTATGGTACCACCCTCTAGTTTGTCTGTAATGCCTACAGTAGGGTTCGCATCGATTATCATACGCATAAGCGTGGCATCCCCGTAAGCCCGGTTAGCTACCTGGTCCCATCTTTCCCCATCATATACAGTAACAGTAGTAAACACCATATTTAAAATATTTCAACGGCCATAGCCATTTCACTATAACAGTCATATACACCCAGTCCGCCAGTTATGTCAGTATAAATGCAGTGTACGCCAAAATTGTATTTCCCCACTGGCTTTGTCACCAAGACAATGTTGCTGTTACCCGGATTAGCAGGGTCAGGGTAGCCGTAGGCAGCATCGTTAATCCATTGCATAGTTAACGCGCCTGTTGTCACTGTATCTATGATTGCTCCGCCATTATGCTGCCTGGTTAATCTCATAGTGCAGGTGTAACCATCAGTTGAAACGAAATCACACTGTATGCTGGGTGCATAGTATTCCATGAACGCATTAGCAGGCCTACCCACAATAACAGGGCTTACCCATGCCAAATTGCCAACAACATCAGCAAACATGATGGTACCATTTGGGGTAGGTAAGATGATTTGGTTTGGATTCCAAAAATAATCAGTGATGCCGGAAAGATTAAAATTGTAATTTATTGTCTTGCTCAACATGTTGGTAAAAGGAATGACCGGTGGGGTACCTGCTACAGGAAGTCCACTATGGATGGCTGAATCATTCCGACTACCAAGTAAATTGCCGTTCAGCCAGGTTGTTTGTAAAGCATAAAAATTAATGAACGCCGGCCATGAGCCGCCGCGCGTATCCTGATTAATTTGAAACCCGTATGAGCCACGTGCCAAAGGCGGTGATGGAACACCGGTAAGATCACATTTCATAGCAGGCCGCAACAACACCCGCATATTCAACGGTGGCAACGGCAAATCAGCTTGACGTATCAATACTGGGTTTCTCGTTTCCCGCCGTGCTAATAATAAAAAACTACCCATACATAAAAATTAAAAACAAACCAACCGGTTAGCGGCTTGGTAAATTTTATTTGCTGCTTTGAAATTCACAGGATCTGTTACAGGATTTATACCGCCCAATGTGGTAAGTGCCGTGCGTACATCACCCATTTCGCTTGTTATATCATCCATATCATACGTACTGCCCCACGTAGCAAAATTGTCCTGCATCAAGGCCATGTTAGCGTCTGCATTACCAATGATTGCCCCTAAGCTGCTACCCAGGTTAGGGAACTGGCCGCCGTAACTAAGTGCATCTATCATACCGGCGACATTGATAGCATCATCCACATACCCGGTGAACACTTGCCACGGCTTAGGCTTGGCTGGTACAGGTGGCTTAAACACAACAGGTGGATACGCCTTTGGGTTTGCCGCGAATGCTGCTTTATAGGCACTCCCTTGTTTACTGGCATATAAAAACCCGTCCGGCACTTCCAACAGTGTCACTGTCAGCTTGCAGCCAAACACATTACCCATTGTATCCATTTCGTCAAGCTCCGTACCTATGCTCTGTATCAGGAATTGACCCTCAACATCCCCGGTGCCCCACGTGAGTGTTAATATATCTCCCTGGTCTTTATTCGCCCGTAACTGTATACGTGCCTGCTTTACTATAATAAATCGCTGGTGCAGGCTGATACCCAATGTTATTTGCCGCAATCCGGGAGCCATGAATACAGGCAGCGGCTTCCCGCTGATGCCGTTGTACATGGCAATGGTAGTATCATCCGTATCACTCACGGAATCAAACCCTACAAGCGGTTCAAATACTATATCTCCAAGCTGTGCAAACATTATTCAGGATTGTCCGCTAACCATTGATTAAACTCTTTCCGGCTCTTTTCCAGCATTTCAGTATCCCAATGCAACTGCTGCTTATTTACTTCTATAAGCTGGTTATTAATATCATTTTGCTTATTTAGAAAGTCAATGCGGATATTGCTGTCAGTTATGGAAAGCTCCGTTTGCTTCATCCAGGCAATTTGTTTCTGTACGTACAATTTTTCTACTTCATTTCTCATTTATGCAGATATTTTAAAAACAGTTTATACAATTTCAATTCCTTTGGTTTACCATTGTGTCCCGGACTGCTGGTAAGATGAAAGCCATTGCACAAGCTGCATGGATAAAACCTGATGGGTACTTTGTCACGTGCCGCCCGCTTTTTTATTTCGTTTAGCGCCTGCTGTGCATCAATGTCATTCTTATACCGCCGCTTCTTTGTCGAGCATCCCGTCATGTCGCATAGCTTACACGTGATTTATTCGCCTGCCACTTTTTCATCATTTTATCAAACTGCCTTTCCATTTCATCGCCTAACATCGTTGCATCCTTTTTTGTAGCGCCGCCATACAGGTTCACCGTAAGGTTAAACATTGGTTTCATGTTGATAGTATGATCACTGTTACCCGCTTTGAAACTATTTTCAGTATTGCCAAACGGCGTGAATTGATTACCACCCCTGCTTACAAATGTGGGTGGTACAGCCTGCACCGCTGCAAATTGCTTGTACAGGCTTAGTATATCCTGTAGCCTGGTAGTCATTACAGTTAAAGTATTGAGCATCCCGTTCATACCGGCAGCCGGGTTCAGGGCCACTGGCAAAGAAAACTGCATCACCGCCCGCGCTTGTGCCATTGCATCACGTACAGCGTTCACCAGCGGCGCGGCCTTGATACTTTCTGCAATGGTTTCAATGAGCCTTACCCGGTGTATGTCCCGCAAAGCCCCTTCCTTTGCAGGGGAAAATGGAAGATAAGCCCGTATAGCCGTGGCCACCTGGCTCATCTTTTCTTTTATCGTAGCTATTTTATTGGTAATCCCCGATATGATATTTTCAATTATATGCTCACCAGCTTTCACAAACCTGCTGCCAAAATTCCATATCCAGTTAAACGCTCCGGTAAATGTTGCTTTCACACCATCCCACAGCCGGCCAAAGAATCCGGTAATGGGTTTCCAGTACTTGTAGATCAAGCCAACAGGGGTAAGCCGCAACAGTATATTTTTTACCGCCTGCCCGGCCACTGCAAAAACCGCCTGCACATCATCCCACAGCCGGCCAAAGAATCCGGTAATGGGTTTCCAGTACTTGTAGATCAAGCCAACAGGTGTCAGACGCAACAGTATATTTTTTACCGCCTGCCCGGCCACTGCAAAAACCGCCTGCACACCATCCCACAGCCGGCCAAAGAATCCGGTAATGGGTTTCCAGTACTTGTAGATCAAGCCAACAGGGG
>JABDCE010000014.1:0-23831 GCA_013288285.1 Bacteroidota bacterium | reverse complement strand
CCCGGCCACTGCAAAAACCGCCTGCACACCATCCCACAGCCGGCCAAAGAATCCGGTAATGGGTTTCCAGTACTTGTAGATCAAGCCAACAGGGGTAAGCCGCAACAGTATATTTTTTACCGCCTGCCCGGCCACTGCAAAAACCGCCTGCACACCATCCCACAGCCGGCCAAAGAATCCGGTAATGGGTTTCCAGTACTTGTAGATCAAGCCAACAGGGGACATGCTCATAACAGCCTGCTTTACCACCTGCAGGGTGGCTTTTATTTTTGATGCCGTGCCACCGGTACCCAATTCCATATTCCACATACCCCCTAATCCACGTGCGGGCATGGCAGCCCGCGCTTGTGCCATCACATTGCGTATAGCATTCACCAGTGGCGCGGCCTTGATACTTTCTGCAATGGTTTCAATGAGCCGTACCCGGTGTATATCCCGCAATGCTCCTTCCTTTGCAGGGGAAAATGGCAGGTAGGCTCGTATCTTTTTAGCCACTTCACTCATTTTCTCCCCGATCTTTCCAATTTTATTGGTAATGCCGGCCAGTATGCTTTCAATGATATGCTCACCGGCCTTTACAAACCGGCTGCCAAAATTCCATATCCAGTTAAACACACCGGTGAATATTGCTTTTACGCCATCCCACAGCCGGCTAAAGAATCCGGTAATGGGTTTCCAGTATGTATAGATCAGGCCCACCGGTGTCATGTGCAGCAATACCCAGGCAATAGCTTTGGTAGCCTGCACAAACTTCACCTTTACACCATCCCATAACGTCTTGAAGAAAGCTGTTATTTTGCTCCAGTTGTTATAAATGAGCCCTACAGGTGTAAAGTTCTTCAGCACTAACCATATACCGTATACCGCTGCTTTGAATACAGCCACGGTCAGCTCCCACAATCCTTTGAAAAACTTAGATAATGGCATCCAGTACGTATAAATGAGCCCCACCGGTGTAAGATGCAATACCACCCATTTCACAACCCCGGCGGCGGCGGTGAACACCTTCACCACACCAGCCCATATTTTGCTAAAGAACTCCTTTACTGGCTTCCAAAGTGCCAGCATCCAGTGTGGGGTAATGCGAAGTATAATGCTCTTAATTGATGCCCACGCCGCCGTAAAAGCTTTGGTAGTGACGCTCCATAAATTTTTAAAAAAGGCACTGATCTTATCCCAATGCTTATAGATGAGGTATGCAGCCGCTCCCAGCGCTATAGCCGCTCCCACATAAAGCGTCAACGGATTTGCCAGCAATGATGCCCCAAACGAACTGAAAGCAGCCATTGCCGTCCGTACAGCAGGCATCAGGCCGGTAACAAAGTGGTACCGTAATGTAAAGGCCGCAAAATTCAAAGCCTTAAAGGCATTGCCCAGCATAGACAGCGGCCCGGTCATGCCGGCAAACTTCATGAGCAAGGTAAGCCCCTGCAATACCTTTACCACACCCATTAACCCTATACCTGCACTCACAACGGCAATAAATCCCGCGGTCATACGTGCCAATCCCTGATGTTTGTCTAAAAATGAACCCATAGATACCGTTACACGGTTCAGCACTTCCAACAACTTTTTATATGGTGCCTGAATGGCCGCGCCGAAAGAGGCCTTGGTATTGGTTACATTACTTTCCAGTACACTACCTTGCATCTTTTGCCCCTGCATGATCACTGCCACTTTATCGTTCAGGCTGGCTTGGTTTTCTATCTTACGTTTCATTTCAGCGTAAGTGCCTACACCTTCATTAGCCAGGAACTGCATAAAGTCTGTGGATAACCCTTGCTTGCCGCTAAACGGTTTCAGGATGGCTTCTATAGCCGCCGGGTTCAACCCTTGCAGCTTTCCGATTTGTGCCACGAAATTATCAATGCCCAAAAACTTCCCGCCTTTGTCAAAGAAATCAAGATGCTTGTGAAACATGGCAGCGGTTGCGTTTGCCTTTTTCAGCTTTTCACCGCTCATCAGGCCATCAAGTATTCGCCTGAAGTTAGTACCCACACTTTGCCCGCTGATGCCCTTTGCCATGAAGATGGTACCCAGCGCCCCCATTTGCTTTGCAGCCTCAATGCCCTGGCTATGCAGGTTGGACAATCCTAAACCTACCTTACTAAAAAACTGGTTCATTTCGTCCACAGCCTCTTGCCCGGTCTTACCTACGCCCGCATCATGTACGCGGGCGGTCAGGTCCATTACCTCATACATCTTGTTTGCAGCCACACCCATATCATTTTTCATGTGCGCGGCAAACTCTGCTGTAGCAGCGGGAAGCATGTTGTCAAAATAGATGCTCAACTTCGCGGCGCTTTCACCTATACCTCCTAATATATCTTTCGGGTCGAGCCGGTTTTGCTTCATCACTCGTACCATATCAAGGTAACTGGAAGTGCTACCAGTGTAGGTAGCGCTTAAACCCTTGGTGTATTGGAAAACCTTTTGGTACATGGCATCATCGAAAATGCCGCCTTTACCCATCAGGTTAGCTTTCAGGTAATTACCCGCTTGCTCCATATCACCATAGGCATCAGTCGTGGATTTCAACATATCCACACCTTTTTTAGCGGCCATCACTTCAGCTATACCGGTACCCACCTTAGCCATGCCGTTGCTAAAATTCTTCATCCTGGCTTCTGTACGCTTAAAAAACTCATCCATCACCACGGTGGCTTGGTTCTTTGCGCTAAGTATTAAGGCTATACCTATGTTTTTATCTGCCATTACAAGTTATTTATTCAGCCCACGGGCATCTGTTATTCTTACTCATGTTTTGGTACAGCTTCATTCCGCTTTCATACCATCTTGATACGTCATGTCCCCGCCACATAGCCACCTCACGCGGGTCAAGGCGGTACCAGTGCGCTACGAATGATACCACGTCATCAGGCAGCTCACCTAAAAATTTAGCAGGGAGCAGGCGGTATTGAGGCGGTTACTGTCTTTTGCTTTCATCTGCAAAATGTCTTCCATCACATACTTCAACTGCTTTCCTTCTTTATCAAAAAAAGTACTGGAAAGGGCTATCGTAGCACACATTACCCGGTCCTGCAAGTCATTGCTTTTTACGTTAGCACCTTTAGCATTGGCACCGGCTATTGTAGAGGCTGTATTACTTTCTTTGCGGGTCAATTCCCGTACAATTGCTGTACGGCCTTTGCTCAATTGCACCCTATAAGTCACATCTTCAGTTTCAGCATCTTCACGCTTTCCTATTCCCAGCGCGGCCAGTCCCTCGTCCGGGAAGAAATAACCCTCCGCATCCGGTACCGTTGGGTAGGTAACCTCTGTTTCTTCAGTAGCTGTTTCCACTACGGGTATGTCTGTAGCAGGTGTAGTATTACCAGGCTGCTGATTATCGTTACCAGCTACATTGTCTTTGTTGTCTTGATCTTGAATATTCATGTTATTTTTTTTATTTTTTGATTGATGAATTTTTTAAAACCGAAAGAGGCGGCGATTTACGCCGCCTCTTAGTAATCAGCTTAATTGCATATACTATGTTGCAGTGTTTGTAGCGTCGCTACCTTCAGCAGGTGCCGGAGCAGGTGATGCTGCTGGTACTTCGGTAAGCCATGCAGCTACAGTAGCAGCGGTCGCGGCAGCATATCCCTTGCATGTACCGTCCGCATTTGCTACCGGCACAATAGCATCCCCTGTTGTCAAGGTTTGGCTATTGCCGTCTGCATCAGTAAATGTGAGCGTCTTGTGTTGCTCGGAGAGCCGGAAAGATTCCGCGCTACCATCGCTGTGAGCTTCAGCCGCACCAGCAATGTCATCGAACGTTCCTGCAAATACGAAGGCAACGAACGGCAAAAAGAACTTTTTCATTGTTTTGATTTTATGGTTAAGAAATAAAACACTTTGTTATGACTGTACGAAAGCCGCCACGCCTTCTTCAATAGCCTCTATGATCTCCATTACAGCAATACCGGCAATATCCTTTACCGTATCACTGGCACTCCCAATGGCTATGATATACTTTTGCACCTCATCTATCAGTTCCTTACCTGCACTGATAGCGGCATCCTGCTTATCTTCAGCGCCGGCACACTTTGCAGTCAGGTAATTATCCACTGCTGTTGGTATATCAGTAGGAGCATTAGTTTTAATGGGAGCGGTTGTAGTAACTGCTTTTTGTTCCTGGCCTAATCCTAGTAGGCGGATGATTAAATCCATGATAATTGAAATATTATTGTCAGAAAAATTATAAACCCAGGTTAGCGCGGTAATCTGCCATTTTATCCACGCCATCCACTATGTACACCTGTGCGAAGAAATCAACCTCAAACAACACTTTACCATTATACTCCAGCTTGTAGCCTGTGCAGCTTAGTTCTGTTTCAATGTCCGGGTTATCCTGATGCTTCAATGCTATTGCAGGCAGGTTCTTTGACAGGCCACGCACAAATGCGGTTACTGGCTGGCTTTCCACACGGCTTCCATTATCCCATATATCAGCATTGGCGCGTATCATCACATCCTGACTGGTATAGAAATCAGCGGCATTAGTGAGCACGTCCGGGCTGATGAAGTTCCATTTGATCTTCATGCTCATCTTGTCAAGGCCTGTAGGCAATTCAAATGAACCAATGCCGCTCAATGGCTTATGATCAGTCATTTTAGGCTTCAGGTCAGGCGTAGTGATTTCTTCAGCAATGCCCGCGAAGTTTTCACCATTCACATATACATTAGCATTGTATAATGTACCGATTGTTGTGCTCATAAAATTTATTTAAAAAGTTACTTTTAAAATTTTCTCTTAACTTTTACTGACTACAGGTTACCGAACAATGATATGTCCAGGAGGCTATAGAAAGTAATATCTTCAGCCGGCGTGGTCACCATGTAAATCCTACGGAAAGCAATTTTTCCCGCTGCAAGATCACTGGCCACGTTATCAGACTTATCATAAACAATGCTGCTGCCTGGCAACAATGCTCCCTGCTGTATCAGGCTTTTTAGGAAGTTATTCCCCTCTGTCTTGATGAGGTCAATAAGTACCGGCGTAATGCCCTTATCCACATACTTCAGGCCCGCTTGTGTCATGGCATCACTTACCATGCCATCTGTGCGGTATACATTATCGAATGTCAGTACACTGTTGCTGGTCGGGAAGCTGGCATTACGGTTACCCCATGTGTTGTAACCAAGGCCATAACCGGTCATGTAGGTAAGTATACCCACGGCGTTAAGCTGTGTAGCCTCGCTGTTACTGTCTGCAAAACCCGTGCTGATTTCTATTTCCACACCGGTAACACCTGGTATATTCTGATTGCTCACGCTATTCCAATACCCTGTATTATTGTCATTGGCTACATACATTCCGGCCAGGTACGCACTGAATGGGAATATAACATTATCATTCACCCAGCTATCATAACCTTGCAGCCATGGCCATACAGGTCGTGTTTGAGGTGCAGCAGTATTCCATATACCACTTCCACGGAGTGCCAGTGCACTACTAAAGCTCGTGCCGCTTGCTGCATCACTTAAATAATCACCGCCGAATGAACCTGCTGCAATCTCCATGGCAGCGGCAACGCCTGTGAGCGTGTTATAAAGTGGAGCAAGGATAATTTTAGGTAGGAAACCATAAGTACCGGCCACACGGTCCAGCAATGCAAGGCCTGTTTTAGTGCTACCACTGGTACCGCCTATTATGTTAGCGCCGGTTACGGCACTGGTGCTCAATTTATATCCTGCAAAGTCGAGGGCTACACCCTTGTAGGTACCGGTAACGTCCACGAAATTACCATAGGCATCAAGTGTATAGTCAGTACCAAATACATACGCACCACCCGCCGCAACGTTTACGCCGGTGCTATCGCTATGCTTGGTGATCAGTACAGTTGTGCCAAGGTCGCCAATAATTGTTTGTGCAAGGGTTGCAATACCAGTAGTGACATTAGGTGTCACGTTAGTTGCTGCAAGTGCCACCTTGTGGGTGCCGGCACTGTACACATTCACCACAACTATAGGACAACTACCATCACTGGCATTTGTACTGGCACCTTTCACAGTATCACGGATGATACGGATTGTTTTAGCAATACTATTGTTTGGGGTATCAGCACCAAACTGCTCATCATCATCTGAATTGTTACACAGTGTTAACGCTTGTGTAGGCCCTACAGGTGATACGCCAATAATAGCGATTACACAACTGTTATTAACAGCAATAGTACCGCCCGCTCCGGGTAGCTGTATATTCTGTATTCCGTGTTTGAATGACATAAAAAAGGTATTTATTACTTAATAAAAATTTTTCTAACAAAAAGGCAACGCCTTATTTATCTGCCTTTACACCAGGCCCAGCCGGATTCAAAAGATCAGGTTTCGGAAGCATAACGGACTTTTCAGTTTTCATTTCTTTAGCAGGCTCCGCAACTGGTACCAGGTAACCCAGCATCACATAATGCTTAACGTCTTCATTCTTTTCAGGAAGATCATAAACACCATCACGCTCCATGAAAATATCCTGGTCTATTTTCGATTCAGCTTTCGGAACGATCACAGCAGGCGATACACGCACTTTACTGGCATTCGCACCGGCAAGCCTTTTAACTGCCTTTTCCTTTTTCGCATTGGCCGCTTGTGCGGCTGCTACGGCTTCAGCATCAGGTAATACCATTACCACTTTACCTTCCTTATCCAGTTCAGGCAATAGTATATGCCCCGGCGTGTGTGATGTGTACGTATATTTCATAAAAAAAATTAAGCTTGGTTACGCTTCAGGCCTACTACCTTTTTGTAAGGCGGTACTTCTTTAGCTGGTTCAATAATTTCCGTCTCTGTTGGCTCCTTTGCTTCTTTGCCTGCTACACTCGTTGTAAGCAGATCCTGCTTCACCATATAGTTAACAGGCCCTTCGTTTGGTAACCAATACCATTTTTTAGGTTCCAATGACATTACATGATTGGCCCCGTTATATTGGAAGCTGATCACCTTTGCCGTTTTTCCTTTGTATTGGTACCGTGTCATATAAAAAATAAAAAATAAATTCGTTAAGATTCCGGTTGCGGTAACACTATGTTACTTACCCCTATTACTGTTTCCGTGTCCGGCAATGCGTAAAGGCTGCTGTCAATTTCAAGCAACGCGCCGCCGGTGCTTACCGTGCTATCCCTGTCTATTGTTACAGTATCCGGGTCATGATCAACCTGGTATACCACCGTTTTAAATGCGAACTCAATAAATGGTTTCATTTGGCCGTCCTCAATTCTCCAGTCTCCATACCCAGTTACCCACATACGGGTCATGGAATCAACAGGACGGTACCCCAATAAAGCGCGCTTTACATAATACAACAACCGGTACCCTCCATCAGGTCCGTTCATCTTATCAGCCTGTATGTAAAGCGTCACATTTACAGTTTCATCCTGGCATATTTCAGAAGTGCTATCAGGAAGCTCGTAAGTACTGTCAGAATATTTTACATTCACCTGGCTCTTACTATAGTCCTGCAACAATGCTGTCTGCGTTTCAGGAAAACGGCGGGCGGCAAAAACAGTATTTAAAAGAACTTCATCACTTAGATTATTTGCACCGAAGTAAGTATTAAGTACCCCTACCAATTCTATTTCAAGTGCATCATAATCCATAGCTAAGGTTTCAACCTCAATTTTATACTCGTACAGAAACCATCACTGACAGGATCTGCTACTATGCCAAAGAAATTAATTATAGTACCCCTCACATTTATGCTCATCGGTACTTTTGTCTGAAGATTGATAAGGTCTTTTAGCCCCGGAAAATCACTGTCTTTTATTTCTATCATCCAGTTATCAACTCCAAACTTCACTTCACCAAGTTTTGCCTGCCCTGCCTTGTCTATATACTTAACCGGTGCAGCATAAGTATGGTCGTCATCTTTCACCCATGTTGCAGTGTAACCAAACACACTACTGGTAGTATCCACCACGGCTGCCATTGCAGCATCAAATATGTTCATGGTGGTTGTTTTTAGCCCTTCAGCCGCAACGCAATAACAGTATTCACACCTACAACCGCCGGAAGGCTGTAAGCCCATCCTGCGAATAAATTGCCGCCGCTGGTAACGGTCAGGTAACCATCAACCGTATCCAGGTACAGTTTATCACCTACGGCAGGTGCATCACCTGTTTTCAGCAATTGGTTGCCAAATGCCCCTCTGATATGGCCTGTTACATTACCAACCGTACCGGCTGAATAAGTACCTTCCGGCACAACTACCATATCATTTCCCACCTGTATTGGCAGGCCAGGTGTAGCTATAATGCCGTTTGTAGATGAATCTACAAATCCACCACTGCTGCAACCTCCGGCGGGAATGGGGATCATTATACTGTCACCTTTGGCAATTTTATTTTGTCCCATAAGACTTATTTTATAAAAAGTTTAAAAAATCAGTTATTGAATCTGTATTACCGGATGAGCACAGCGTATCTGTACATACTCCTTTGTGTGGGTGTCAAAACATTTATTGTTTTCACCACGATCATGTAATCAGTGTAGTTATTACCAGTAAGAATATGATCAAACACTTGCGGTCCGCTGATATTGGCCGTTTGATCTGAAAACAGTGATTTGTAAGCCGTATTGGTACCACCGGTACTACTCTTTACGAGCCCCCAAATAGTAATGGTAAGGCTATCAGTTGTGCCGCTACCTTTTGTCATTTCAGTCCATATATGTATAGCATCATTCTGATTACCACCTTGCACCTTCAGGGTAACAGTATCAGTAGCGGCACTTTGAAGGGTCGTACTCCGGGTATATACAGCGCTTCCACCTAAACTGGTTAGGTTGGTAGATATTACTGTTATAGGGCCGGTGCTCACGATCTGTGAAGTTGCACCAAATGATATACCAGCCAGCAGGCAAATAAAAAATATAAATTTCTTCATAAAACTTTTTTAGTTGTTTACAATTTTCACCGCCAAACCCCGCTTTAAGGGCGGGCAATGGCATTTTTGTTTAGTAGTATTAATCTACAATTGGCGCGGCACCGGCATTCTTATACCAGCCTTGGCTACCCCACATTGCTGTTGCAAAATCCAGTCGCGCTTTAATCACGATCTTATCTGTTTTCTTATCCACGTAAGATTCCGTGAACAATCCTTCCTGTCCGCTTAGGTAGCTATGCACCATACCATCAACGGTAGTGGTGTTAGGATTAGCCACTAGGTACCACGCCAAAGGATCAGACAGATACACGTTAGTGAACGGCTCCAGTGTACCCCATATATTCACGTTCTGAACTAATGTAGGTGAAATGGTACGCAACAGCTTTTCAGCAGTGGTTTGCAGCTCAGGTGGCACCAGTAAGTAAGCCGGTTTTATATCCAGTTCATTACCTTGTGGTGACTTTTGGCGGCGCATTGCTGTACGGCCTGCACTCAATGCAGCGTCAACAATTGCGCTGGCAGCGCCCCCTGTTGCATAGTTCTTATGCTTCGGGTCAAACAATGGTACACCATCAGGGGTATTGACATTTCCTGTGATGTTTGCCCATGCAGATTTAGACTGAAACTGTGAGGCTCCCAGTCCTATAAAACGGGGTATGTAGTTGAGCACACCCTGGTCATCATTGATGATTGTTTTGCGGGTGATACCAAAAGAACGCGCATAAGTTTTGAGCTGTATGGTAGCTTTCTCATTGCTCATCATATTACTTTCCTTGTATTCACCATCTTCAGCAAGCTCCTCAAAGGTTACAGCCGCATCAAACTTGATACCTGTTTTGGTACGGAAGTCATCAGCCTGCACCGGGCGGCTAAACTGCATCCATTCCGGTACCACAGCTTCATAGTTCAACCTCATGAAGCGGTTAACAGTACTTGTAAACAAGTCGGGAAGATCTGTTGTATCCAAGGCACGTTTTACAACTTCTGCAGGTGACATGCTTTGTACGCCTGCCACGCCGTTCATAGTCAGCACGGCGCGGGAAATTTCAAGGAAACTCATGTACTTGTAGTCATGAGCTTTAACATCCATTGCACGGCCTACTGTATACTTATCGCCACCATCTTTAGGTTTCAACTTGTAGTAGTTTTCTACGCTGCCTGGCTCCGCACGATGCATCATGCCCTCGCTCATGGCACGGAGTATGCCGGTGCGCTCGTCACCACGGGCACTTGCCCCACCGGGACCGCCATTTGCGGGGCCATCAGATTTTGCCGCCGCCGTTTTATTAAGAATTTCCGCGCGGGCCGCGTCCAGTGTTAAACCGCGTCCTATCATGTCATCCGCAAATTCTTCGCTCATAGCATCAGGTGCCACGGCGCGTTGAGTACGCACCAGGTTGCGAATATCTGTACCACGCTGGCGCTCTTCAGTTGCAGCGCGGGTAATATCTTCCTGTGTTAATACTTTTGGAGCAGCGGGCGTAGGCTTTTTAGAAAGTATTTCTGCACGGGCGGCATCCATGGTCATTGCTTCATCACCTATGCAACGTGCAATAAGAGCATCAGCATAATCATCGTCCAGGCCAGCAGCTCTTACAGCTACACGTAATTCTTTGATTTCGTTTTGCTTCATAACGGAACGCTTTGTTTTATAATTAATAATTTCAATTTCATGTAATGTTTCCTTACCATCTTCACCACGTTCAATACGTTCAGCACCTTCAGCCCTTACGCTGCTTTTATAGTCAAGCTGCACTGTAGCCATGGATATTTCGTTTACTTCCCAATCAATAGCACGGTAAGTAGGCGTTTTCTTAGGGTCTGTATTCGGCACCCTTTCATACTGGTATATCTTAGCGCCAACAGAAATATTTTTGATAATGCCACCCTCAATATCTTTCCACAAGTCGGCTTTGCCATCCTGTAAAGAGTATTGAATTTTAGCGCGGCATTCTTTATTCACTATGCTCCACGATCTTTCAATACCGTATTGTGTAGTCACTGAATACCCGCTGTGCATATCCAGCAGTGGCACCATACCACCATCCAAACGTTCAGCTCTTATGCACTTCTTATCACACACAAGTACTTCATAGAAAGTTTCATCCGACCACCACGGGGAGCGCAATACGGGGTTCTCCGTGGCGAAAACCACATCGAAAGTTTTATCTTCCTTATTGACAGTTGTACTGTCAATATCAGCCCTGAAGATTAATATGCCGCCCTGTTTTTTCAAGTGTGTTTTTTGAATAACCAAAAATCCAAATAATTGAAAAGCACTTACCTAACGATTGCCTAACGATTGCTTAATGACACAACATGCAGGATGAATAAAAAGTAATTTTATCCCTTCAGTAATCTTCAGGAAGAACGTGGCATATACAGCAGATCAATACGCGGCATTATGTTCAGCAATAGCGCTGGGAGCTAAGTTTGTCAAGTATTCAGATAAGGAGATTGAATACATGCCATACTCACAGATGCTGTCATTGAAACGGGATATGGAGATTGATCTTGGCATTATTTCACCGGGACGGCGTAGAAAGATCGCTGTTTACTCAAAAGGTTTATCACATGGCAGATAGGAAAAAGAAAAGTACTTATAAGGCTGACTTGCTTGCAGAACTTGTAGAGCGATATACATACTGGTCTTCAATTGGCACTGATGAAGCTACTGAATACGCTGCTGCCTATGAAAGAATGATCTGCATGTTCACAACACCTGAAGAAGATAACAAGTAGTTGAATGGCCGGAAAAGCAACATCACGCCTTGATACTTTTTTCCCTGTTAAGGGTAATAATTCGTCACGCTCGGTTACTTCTAATCGTAAATATGAAGGGGCATCCCATAGTAAACGTACATCCGGCTTTCCACTCAACAATCTTTCTCCTAACAAGGACATTGGCATGGATGCAACATTGCTACGCCAACGCTCCCGTTATTTATATCAGAATACCCCGTATGCCAAACGGGCTATAAATGCCATTGCTAACGGCATGGTAGGTACCGGCATACAGCCTAAAGTTAAGACCGGTAGTGTACGCGCTCAAAAAACATTGAAACGTCTTTGGAAAACTTTTGGTGAAACCACCATGTGTGATTTCAATGGCCGATTAGATTTTTATGGCCTGCAAAAGCTCATATCTAAGACATACAAGCGGGATGGTGAATGTATGATACTACGCCGCCGGGTACCCGTGGCTGAATCTATTACCGGTATTCAGTACCAGGTGCTGGAAATGGAGTATTTGGCAGATTATATCAACTATCAGATATTACCCGGCGGCGGCTACACTATTAATGGCATTGAGTATGATAAACGGGGCAAAGCCTTATACTACTGGCTTTTCCAGCGCCACCCTTCTGAATGGTGGACGCAGCCGGAAAAATACCCAGTCAATGACATTTGCCACATCCTCGATGTGGACTACCCTGGCCAAAACCGTGGCGTACCTTCAGCCGCGCCTACCATCATAGCAGAAAGGGACCTTGATGATTATGAAGATGCTGAAATTGTCGGTAAAAAGGTTCAGGCATCACAAGCATTATTCCGGGTTACGAATGACCCTGAAAAAATGGAATCCCCTCCCAATATTGATGATTATGATAAGGATGAGGACTTGGAAAAGATTGAGCCGGGTGCAATATATCACCTGTTTCCGGGTGAACAAATCCAGTTCAACACACCGCCCACATCTCCGGGTGCCGAAGACTTCCGCCGCTCCAAGCAACGCAATATAGCAGCCGGATATGAGGTGACCTATGAAATGATGACGGGTGACTTAAACAATGTCAATTTTTCATCCGGGCGTATGGGGTGGATTGAGCACCAGCGTAGTGTAGAGCATTGGCAGTGGATGACGTTAATACCTACATTTTGTGTCCGGGCTTTTAACTGGTTCCTGGAGCAGGTGCCGCTTACGATTACCAGCGATATTAGCTATCTGCCTGATGATATTGAAGTTTCATGGACTACGCCGCGCCGCGAAATGATCGACCCGGTAAAGGAAACATCAGCCTTGAAAATGCAAATGCGTTGTGGGCTTAAATCATGGTCTGAAGTAGTGCGCTCACAGGGTGATGATCCTGATGATGTACGCCGGCAGATTATTGAAGATAAAAAGACATTCACGGATGCAAAGCTTCACGCGGAATGGTTACCTGATCTTGACCTGCCTAAACCATTACCCGTAGATTCGTAAACCTAAGGGGCAAATAATCCTTTATTTAAACTATGCTTGAAACCATTTTATAGTCCTGAAAAGTACGTTTGAGATGCCATGTTTCACTGATTTTTGAATTTGTTGATGCCGTACTTTCCATACAACAGTGCCGTACTTTCCCGTCAATTTCAAAAGAGTAAATGACTTCGAGAGGATCGGTATGATACTCCTTTTCACAAAACAATAGTAGATGATTTATATGCCATTCTTTGTCGGCCTCAAAATCTTCGTTCTTTATCTCAAAATATATCATGATCGTTGTTTTTTATTACTTAACAAAGTAATGGTATAGCCATTGCCCAACGTAGACAATAGCCATTATACCCCCGCCTATCAATGCCATATAAAGCTTTGACCTGAAATTATCCGCTTGGAAATCCTCACGGTACCATTCACTTCTATTTTCACTTTTTTTCATTGGCTGGTTAAAATCTTCCATGGTATAATCTCTATACCGCCAGCCTGGTCTACTTGCTTTCTTTTTCATGACCAGCTAACCTTTTAATGTTTTCCATGTCCCGTGCAATATTACCAAAAATACCTTTTGTAAAGTCTATCTTCTTTACGCTATCCCATATACTTACCCTGGAGTATCCAAACCTATTGGCTATAACTCCGTAGTCCATGTTGCATTCATGATACAGCAGCCAAAACAATACCCGGCGCTTATCGGTATTACCATCCTTCTTCTTTGTCTTAAAAAATGGCTCATCTACTTCGTAGTATGTGCAGGCGGCTTCTAGCAGCCGTTTATCAAGTGGCCTTTCAGTTTTGTTCATTGTGTGTGCTTTAATGGTTAGTTAGTTGTGTTATAAACGTCTTGTCATTTTTCTTGGATGGGTACAATGCGAAAGCCCGCGTTTTGGCAGTGGCCGCCCAGCCTGCTTGTATATTGTATCTTCATTGTCGGTAATGTACGCCCGTACACTTCTGCTGCATTTATCATTGTCACTAAGCCACAACAAGTATTTAGCAGGTACATCTTTCATCTTTTTATCACTATGTATGCCGTAAGGCATAAGGTCTTCATCGGTCAGTATTCTAAAGCCACCGGTATTTTCCGGGTAAATATTTTTTTGATCGTCCATAAATGATTATATTTTTTAGTTCCAAAATCCTCCTTTACTTCTACGCTCCTTTTTCTTAGGTGCAGCGTCACTGGCAGCCGGTTCACCCTGTCCTGGTTCAATACCTTGTCCAGTGTCCCCGTCTGTTTCTTCACTCACTGGCTTTTTCAGGCTTGTTTTAATCACAGCTCCCTTTACTTCTTTATCCCAGCGTTTTTCATCCCATCTATCAAACCCTACCATATAGGCAGCGGCCATGGCATATATTCTGCAATCCAACGGCTCATTACGGACGTAACGTTTTATCCACTCATACTTTATAGCGTTGGTCTTACTATTTCTTTGTGGCACCAGCTCTTCAGCAGTAATGCCCCGGAAATAGTGACCTTCCAATGGCAGCAGATGACAATAGCCAGCCGGGATAAGGCCCGCATTATCACCTTCAGCGGGTATAGTCAGCCGCAACCAACCGTATAGCTGCACTTTCAAATAACTCACACCTACACCCCATACTTTCAGCTTGCCTACACTCTTACCCAGCTTCGTTTTATTTACCGCCTTTGGAGCTGTATAAGGCAAATCAAGGCTATCCCTCCCCTGAATAGGTATTACCCGGCGCGTACCCCATATCCGGGCAAAATCGTGAACCTTTGGGCTATTATAGCCAGTATCCACGGCCATGAGTTTTATTTGAAGTGTCCGGGTACCTGCTTTCCATTCTTCGTTAAGAACTTCACCTAGGCGCGTCCATACATCATCCTTAGTAGTGTCACCTTCAATTACTCTGTAATCAATTTGCAAGCTGCAACGGCCTTTCATCCATCCAACTATTTCCAGTTCCAAACGGTCACCTTGCACGTCTACACCCGCTGTAATAAATGCCACATCACCCCATACTTTATTTCGCTCCAACCCAGCAGCAGTAGAACGCTCAAACAATTGCTGCCAGGGTGGGGCATCCCCCTTTACTTTGTAGGTTTTCCCAAGTATGGTATTAATAAATGTCTTTTTTTCCGGCTCATCATTTTCGCATTTATCCCATTTTTCTGCTATATTTTCCCAGCTCAACCAACCATCGGGGCTGTATAGACTACTCCAATGCTGGCCTAAAATTTTTGGATTAGCTAGTTCCGGTTTAGTAACTCTCCATTCAGCAAGACCACCAGGGTCATAACCCTTTTCCTTCAACATGAAAGTCTTATGCCTATTATATATCTTTTTGCGGCAATGCAGACATTCATAATGCACATCAGACCATTTTCCTTTTTCCCATTTTAATTGTTCAAATTCAAGTGTTTGCAACTTTTCGCAATGGGGGCACGGCACATAGTAATATTCCTGCGCGGTAAGAAAAAATTCACTTTCTATTTTGCTTTCACCCTCTATAGTTGGGGTGCTGATCATGTATGTTTTCTTACTATCTCCAAACGTTACCTGCCTGTTCATAGCAAGTGATACGGGGCTACCTTCTCCGTCAACATCTCCTGGGTACCCATCTACCTCATCTAATAGCAATATCCTTACAGCTACGCTTCGTAGTCCCGCCGCACTATTAGCTCCGGTTAAGATGAGCACAAACCCGGCACCGTCTTTCTGATGCAAAGTATTTCCGCCATCCTTAGAGCGCTTTTTACCGACTTTCAGCAATAATGCAGGGCAATCCTCGATCATAGGGTCTATACGTTGCTTTACGTTACGCTCCATAGTCTGTACCGTTGGCATCACATACATAATAGGGCAAGGCACCATATCTATATAATACCCGATAACATTAAAACCAAGTTCCGTCCATCCACCCTGTACACCCTTCATTACAATGATCAAGCTTACACCACTGTTAGGGCTCATAGCATTCATAGCCCTTCTTAAATAAGGTGTCCGCCCAACCCGATAAGGGCCATGTTCGGCGCTTCCCTTGCTAGATAGTTTTCTTTTTAGCTCCGCCCATTCAGTGACGGTAAACCGTGGCTCCGGCTTCAATCCTTCTATAAAAGCTGCAATAAGCAATACCTTAATACTATCTATCTGCGATAACTGCGATTCCATCATTCCCATTTATGATAATGCAGCGGTAATAGCTGCTGTCATTTTATCAAGTAATTCAACAATGCCATCATCCAATGCCCGTAAGGCCTCCGTTCTATTTTTTGCCCCAATTACATTATCCACTACAATTTGAGGGAAGCGCTCAAACATCTTTCGCATTTCCAACCCTGCTACAAACAACTGTTTTTCTATATCACTTTTCCTTACTAACAAACCTATAAGCTCATCATTTTTTATCCGGCTGTTTTCAGCCTTTAGTATTTCGCTTACGCGAAGTGCCTCTTTATAATTCAATCCGGTTGGCACCGGGCCGCCATCCCATTTTAGTATCCCGTCTTCGTTTGCTTTTTTTACGGTTTCCTGCCTTACAGCCACCGGCATTTCAGGTACTTGTACCGGCGGCGGAGCTGGAGCTGTAACCCCTTCCTTTATACGGAATATATCCCCCCATTCTCTATCAGCTTCAGCTTTATCATAGATGTATTCCCCATCCCAGGCACTACTACTTATTTTTCCGGCATCAATAGCCTTTTTCACCGCAACATGGCTGCACGGTACAGTAGCGGCATACTGTCTTATACTTAAACGCCCGTCTGTTGCTTTCTTTTTTCCAGCCATAAAACCTTAACCCTATCATATTGTTGACAACATATAAACCACCTGCCTTTCGAATTCTACGGGGTATTGCTTCTTAGCATCAGCAGCTATGTTACCCAGCACCTTATCATTCAGAATGAAACCAAATTGGCTTACTGTGATCAGTGGCTTTATAGGCGTATCATTACCATTGCTGTTTTCCCGTTTGAAACGCTGCACAAAACCATACTGTGTGCCGGTTTTATAGGCCCCGCGCGCAAACACCCTGATTGCGCCGCCTGGTATCATAAAGGCAAATGGGATAACTTCCGGCTTTCCTTTAAACACCTCTATACTAACACCTGCAGTATGGTCTTTCTTTGCCCGCTTGTAGTTTATTACCTTCAATGCACCCTTTTTAGTGATACGGCGGGAACCGCTACCCATTTCCTGTTTCGGAGCAAAGGCATCCAATGGTATAGGCTTTCGGCTGGCTACCAGCATACCCAGCACCGTAACCGGGCTTGATCGTTTAATATCTATACCGCCCAAATTCTTTTGGCTGATGTTATAGACATTTTTAACCTCACGCCGGGCCACCGTCCGGGATTTCAGCAACGTTTTATTAATGGCCCTGCTTTCCACTTGTGCAATTTGCGGCTTACTTAAAGCCACATCCAGCCGCCTTAAAGTTTCAATTGCATTGTCAGTTTGTACAAAAAACATAATGGGTTGTGATTTTATTTATTATCCTCTCAAATAATATTCAGCATACAGTTTGATAAACTGCTTCGCTGCAAACTTCGCCTGCTCTTCAGTTTCAAAAACAAGGCGGGAGCCGAGGGCCGTAATCGCCTGCGAATAACCGGTACCGAACAACGACAGGCCGAAGCCCGCAGCTTCCTTTACAATCCAAAACCATGCAGACCATTTCCGTTGCGTTGTATCTTCCATATTCGGCACCCAATCGCCGTTAATGGCCTCTGTCATCACCATGAGCTGGTAATGCAGGTTTTGTGATTTCCTGAACCGTTCCGGGTACTCCGATGCAGCGGGTAATGTTTCAGGTACATTTGTAGCGGCACATGCAAGTGCCCAACTGGTAATGTCACGATAATTTACGTTTCTCATTTTTTTGGTTTTGATTGTTAATAAATATTTACTTTTATTTAGTGTTTAATTCGGCTCTGAATTCCTGGTAATGCCATGCCCAATGCCACATAGGATGATATGAATAAGTAGGAAAGGAAAATACAAGCTGCTGCTCATGCCTTTCAATATCAAACATCTCTTTAAACATATTTTGGCTCATAAAATTTAATTTGTCTACCAGCCGCCTACAGGCTGTATGATAACTTTTTTAAAATGTTCTTTGTATATACCAGCAGTCCACACCACGCTTTTACCCTGAAACCGTTCTAAGAAAGAACCCATAAACAGCATTTCCTTGCTTTCCCGTTCACGGAGCCTGATATAACGATGCTCCATTTCCAGCGCTTGCATGTCATACTTTTTTATTGCGTTCAGGGCATAATAGTCAACACCGTACTTTTCACAAATCACCCGCATCCAAAGTGTTTCAAGCTCCGCGTATTTTTCACCAAGTATATGTTTCAGTGGTTTTATCACGTCTCCCAGGTATGCTTCGCTTGCATCGTGTATTATAGCTGGTTTGCAAAGGGATGCCGGGGCCAGTTCCATTACAAGCAACGAATGTATAGCCACTGAATAATGCCGCCCTATTTGGCCGCCAAACCTACACACGTTGGCAAGCCCCATACTAATATCCTCAATAGCAATATCCTCATACTTTGGTTGCAGTATGGAAACTTGCTTACCACTATAGGTATCAAACTTGCCTGCTTTATAATTATGTACAGCTTCGCTCATATATTTTCAGGCTTACCGGTAGTGGACAATACATTGAAACTGATCACCCATAGCCACGGGTTCGCATCCCAGCTTTCACGGCCATTGATACTGCACCATAGTTCAGCCCAATGTGCAAACAATAGATCATGCTCAGTTATAGGCGTAGCATCCTTTGTCATAAATCCTTTCGGCATAAAATCAGCCGCCGAATTTTCCACACCCAGTTTGAATACAGGTGCACCATTGTTTACCGGATACTGTACACCTTCAGCAATAATATCAGCATCGGTTATATCATGAAGCCTTTCTACACGTATGTCTGTAGTTTCAAGCCATAACCTGGCTGCTTCTTTTGGCATGTGGATTGATGGCTTCCATTTTGGTTTACCTACTTCTGAACACTCGCATTGTTCAAACTGTTCGCAGCAGGTTCCATCAGCTAAGTATATATACTCGTCACCGTTTTTAAAATGTGTTTCCCGCACCCATATAATGTCACCGGGTATGCCATAAGGGCAAAGTTTATTTTCCGAATCAGCTACAAATTCGGGTGTAAACATATCCGGCCCCAACCATTCTAAAGCCAGTTTTTTAACAACTCTCCTGGTCATTGTTTTTCTTCCTTCAAGTATAGCCTGTACCATAGGCGTACTGAATAGTATTGGTCTCTCTTTTCTCATAACGTCACTTTTTAGGAAATTCCTGATGAATAATACCGTCCAGCTTCTTACCCGTTTTGCCTTTGCCTTTTCTATCCATAGCAGTGGCGGTACCGTCCCACCATTCGCCCTGGTCACCATAGCGTCCATCAGGCTTTATAAATATTCCGGCTCCAGTATATTTCCCTTCTACCGGTTTAGGTGGATGAGGCCCCCAATCTCCCCACTGCTTAAAAAAGAATGGAACTTTACTATATATGCACTGATCACGTAAAGACCTTACCCAATCCGGGTGCATTGGCCGGCTACCAGCTCCACTTTCTCCGCCGGCAATAACCCAATCAATTTTATTTGTGTCACTGCATGGCCGGCCCATATCTGTACGCCTTCCTTCAAGTGAATATATTCTCGATGCTCCGGCATCATCCCATTCAGGAGCTTCAATAGCAAGGCTTATTTTTCCCAGCAACGGCTCACAGGAAAGAAAACGTATCGCCGCTGGTACCTGCAATAAAAACGGTATTCTTTCATCCGCGCATTTTTGATTTTCCACGCTTACGCCCATCCACACATTAGGCAGCGGCCCTTCGTGCTCAAATAAAAGTTCAGTGTCTTTATCAATAGAACCATCATTATTGGCATAAGTCTCATCCCACATCCAGCCAGCTTCCCTTAGTGCGGGTAATAACCGCCCATCCGGGCCGTGCATATACTCCAGGTACTGGTAAACTCGGTTTTCTATTTTATCACCTATGCCATTTTCATACTTCTTAAAGTATTCAGCCATTCTATCAGCCCGCTTTGTCAAAATCTGAAAAGTATGTTGCGGGCATAGTGCCATTACCGCAAATACCCGGTGTATCACTTCAAACGGTACACTTTCGTGAAACAGATCACTCATGCTGTTCACAAAGAACATAGTTGGCTTCCTAGTCCATAATGGTTTATCCATTGCGCCCTCGCTTACATTTACCACTCCGGTCCAGTTCAGCAGGCCGCCGGCGGTCTTGGTAACCGTATCCATATACAATTCCGTTGTAGCGTGTATATGTGCCAGCCTGTTTGCCATGGTAATAGCATAGCAATTTTTGCAACCTTCGCTTACTTTACTGCATCCCACAACCGGATTCCATGTTTCTTCAGTCCACTCTATTTTTGTCATGCTGCTTTGCTTTTAGCGTTATCAATTTTGTTACACATGGCAAGTGCCCAATCCCTAACAACACCAGGCACGACACTATTACCTATGAATTTTTTTTGCTCACTTTGGTTGCCATCCAGTTTATAATCAGCAGGGAACCCTTGTATCTTCAAAAGCTCCAACACTTTGAGCATACGCATCTTTATGTCTATAATGCAGTATAGCACCATGAATTCTTTTATTTTCCGCATACAAGTACTATCAGCTTCATCTATGCGTATGGCTATGCCCAATATATTGCCTTGTATGTCTTTTATCGCCATTGCAAGTGGTATAACGGCTGAACTCTCAATGGTTAGCATATTGCCGTTATCCATGAGTAGGGTATGCTTCGAAAAATCATCAGTTAGGCTATCTACATTCACTATGTACAGCGGCGCTTTATCCTGTCTTGCCACGATCACCGGACATGGAGCATTTGTATCACCCATATTGCCGCCCCAACTTGGATTTACCAGGTAATGCCATTTCCTGTTTGCGGTTATTGTGCTTAAAGGCTCCTCTACTGATGATGGCGTATTGTCATAGTTGGTAGGCATTATAAAATGTTCAGCCGTAACAATACTTGTCTTAGGGACGCTCAACAGGCTCCCTACCGGCTCATTAATATCACTCAACTGGCCGCCGCCTGAAAATTGGCGGGTGATGAAACGGTTGGTGATAAGTGCATACTTATCTTTTGTAAGGATGGTACCAGCAGGCTCTTCAATTGATTGGTGATTTTGTGACCCGGAATAGCTTTTGTCAATGAAATACTTTGGCTGTACCACGGCCAGCCTGTCAGCTACCGTGATGGTAGGGGATGGACTTTCCATAGATGTGTTACCACCATTACCGTTATAGCATGTAATAAATTCAGGTCTTACAATCTCCTGATTACCGCCGGTACTTGTCAAAGTTCGTGCAGGTCCGTTAATATCTATCACTCTGCCAGCAGGGTCACCACTATTCCTTTGGGTTATAAATGCCGCCTGCACAAGTGCCTGGCTATCTACACAGGTGATGGTACCCGCTGGCCCATCAGTAGAAATATTTTTGCAGTCCGGTTTACCGGAGTAGTATTTTGAGATAAAGGAGGCATTAACTACACCTAACCTGTTTTGTACAGCTATAACAGGGCATGGCTCATCAACAGATGGCGGCACGTGCACACCATTTTGGTTGGTACTGTTATACTTCAGCAAAAACGCTTCCTTGCCACCGGCCACATACTTTAGCAAGCCAGCATATATACGCTCCAGTGTCTTTTCACTCAATGGTATATTTCGGTCAAATATACTTTTGCCCTCATCGCTAAAGTCCAGCACATCCTTTACTGCTTTCCATGGTAGGCGCGGGCCATAAGTATTAAATAAACTCTCCTGCAATTTGGCAAGCTTATGTTTTTTTGCAACCTTCTGATGAGTAGCTACAGGCCACACAATAGGCAGACTATGTTTCGCAAAGCATCCAAATAACCGGTTGCGGCTGGTATATGCCCCAAAATCAGCGCTATTCAATTCTTTCCATTCATTGTAGTACCCAAAACTGTTGATGTGGTTACACCACCTCATATAGTCGCTACCATTCTTCCGGCTGATAGGTTTGCCATTATCATCCAGCGGCCCCCAACTCATAAACTCCACAACGTTTTCAATCTGCACATAATCCGGGTTAAGGGCTAAAATATACCGGTCAAGATGATCCGCCAATGTGCGGCTGTCAGCATCCCGCGCCTGGCCGCCTTTAGCTTTACTGAAATTGGTACATTCCAGTGATGCCCATAGTATAACCTTCGCATTGGGGTAAAGGGTTCTGTAATAGTTCAGCAGCCTTACCAGTGGTTCCAGTTTCAGCGTTCGTATATCCTCTTCAAAGTGCGCAATGTGTGGATAGTTCCGCCAATGGCTTTGAATAGCCATAAAATCATGGTTCACGCAGGCTATCACCAATGCTTTACCATCCGTCATTTCAAAACCGGTACTGGTACCGCCCGCCCCACAAAACAGGTCAATTACAATAAATTCAGGGGCAACATCCTTTTTGGTAATGCCAGCAATAACACTGTCTATGTTATGTGCGTTCACCGTAAATGTGCCTAGTTCGGGTTTTAATTTCGCTTTCTTTGCCATACTATTTTTCTGTAATTGTATCAAACAACATCGGAATACTCCGCTTATATTCTACTTCCTTGCAATAACCCACACCCGTTTTCCAGTAGTCATAATTCAGCTCACAGCCCCAACCTTTGCGGCCCAGTTCCTGTGCCACATAAGGCACCGTAAACAAGCCGGCGAAATTATCCGCCACTGTATCCCCTTTGTTGCTGAACCGTATTATCAGGCGTTTTACTATATCAAATGGCAGCGGGCATAAATGCTGCTCTTCTTTACGTTGTCCCTGAAATGTGTTCAGGCCACGCATCCGTACTATATCTGTCCAGATGTTATCATCCTCTGTATGCGGCGGCACAACCATGAATTTTGTAGGCAGCTTACCCGCTTCATCCAAAGCCTCCGCAATGGCCACATGTCGCTCATAGTCGTACAGTTCAGAAAGAAACTCATTGGTAAGATGTTTCATGGCCACTTCAATTGGCAACGCGCCATATTCTTCAGGCGTAAGCATCCGGTTACCGTTGCTTTTCCAAATACCGTGCGCGTCTATCTGCCAGCGGCCACGGGTATATTCCGTCATATCCTTTTTCACCGGCTCATCAGCATACCCCCGGCTCCGGTCTGTTTGTGGCTTACGGAACAATAGCACATACTCACTAAGTCCAACACCCATTTTTGTACTATCCTTACTGTTTTCCGTGTGGCCCAGCCGGTACGTTTGCGCGTTTTCCCTTACTACATCAGTAGCAATACTGATACGCCCGCAAAACTCAAACCCGTGTTTTCTCATGCACCTGGTAACCTCATCACTGAATGGATAGATCGTAGGGAAACCCAAGCCTGTATAATTGCCAAACAAGATCCTGTCTTTAACATGCACACAACTTATCCGTCCCGGCTTCAATGTCCTGTACAGGTTGGGTACCATAAAGTCCATCTGTTCAAAACAATCTTCGTTTGTCTCGTTGTGGCCTAGATCGTGGTAACTGGCACTGTATTCGTATTGCTTGCCAAATGGCCAGCTACTTACCTGTAAGCCCTGGCACTCATCAGGAAGCTCCATGTATTCCAGTACACTATCGTTATATACAGCGGTAAAGTTTTCTCCCTTCACTTCCAACCGGTCCACTCCCATTGTCCGCTTCAAAGCTTCATAGCCTGCAATGGATGATAAGCCGTACTTACGTAACATCTCATCCATTTTTTCGTT
>JABDCE010000013.1:878-47867 GCA_013288285.1 Bacteroidota bacterium | reverse complement strand
TATGTTTCCGCTGAAGGACAAGCGCATCACTTGCGAGGTGTGTGTGCACCACCTTCATTTTACCGCTGACGACTATGCGCAATATGGTAACCTGATAAAATGTAACCCGGCCATAAAAGCACCGGAGAACAAAGCCGCGCTCTGGGAGGCGCTCCTCGACGACCGGCTGGACATTATAGCCACAGACCATGCACCGCATACGTGGGAAGAAAAGCAACAGCCTTACCTGAAAGCGCCATCGGGCGTGCCACTGGTGCAACACTCCCTGCTGCTGATGCTGCAATATGTGAAGCAGGGCCGCATAACTATAGAGAAAGTGGTAGAGAAAATGTGCCATGCGCCCGCACAGTGCTTCCAGGTGGCTAAGCGCGGTTACATACGCGAAGGCTATCATGCCGACCTGGTGCTGGTAGACATGAAAGAGCAGACACAAGTGACCAAGGGAAACATACTGTATAAATGTGGCTGGTCGCCATTTGAAGGCCATACTTTCCCTGCATCAGTGCGCTACACATTTGTGAACGGTGAGATCGCTTACCAAAGCGGTAAAGTGAATGATGATGTGCGGGGACAACGTTTGGTCTTTGAAAGATAATTGATCAATAACCTCCACCGTGCAAAACGATAAAACAACGCTCCGTGACCTTTCTATATTCGCTTCTGACGGGAGCGGAGATGTTTTTGCATTGATTGACCATACTGCTACACAGGCGGGGCGTGATATGCTGCGTAGGCACGTACAAAATCCACCGGCCACCTATGAGCAATTGAAGGAGCTGCAGGACGCAGTGAAGTTCTGGGCTGCTCACCAGCACCTATGGCCTACAGTCATACTGAACGGCACACTGGTAATGCTGGATAAATATTTCGAGTCGGCGGATAGCATTACTACGCCGCCTTCGGGCTTGACCCTTTCGCTGAATTCTTTTTTGCAGAAATTCTTTAACCGGCAGGAGTATTTTTTCATTCAGTTCTCCTTATCTCATTTATCAGATTTCCTGAAGGGCTGTACGGAGCTTGCAAATATTGCAGATTCGAAAGACGTTCCACCATTGTTGCTGCGGGAACTGAATTTAATAAAGGACGAGCTGCAACACAGGTTAGTACCTGATGTGATGGGCATCACAAAACAAACGAAATTCGCCCGCCTGTCGCAGCTCAACTACCGGGCACGCAGAGAAATGAAGAATATGGTGTACCGCCTTATAGCCAGCTATGCACGACTTGATGCCTGGCGCTCTATGGCTCAGGCAACAACCGATAATGGTTGGGTATTTCCGGAACTGTTGCCTGAGACAACGGTTTGTTTTGAGACCACTGCGCTCCGGCATCCTCTAATAAATAATCCAGTAGCCTACGACCTTACATTTGATAACAGCAGGAATTTTTTATTGCTCACCGGGGCCAATATGTCTGGTAAAACTACGTTTATGCGGGCGTTAGGGGTAGGCGGCTTATTGGCTCACCTGGGCATGGGCGTACCAGCAAAAGCCATGCGTGTCAGTTTTCTGCAAGGCATCATCACCAATATGCAGGTAGAGGACAATATACTCCGTGGCGAAAGTTATTTTTACGCAGAAGTGCAACGCATGAAGCAGACGGCCGAAAAACTATTGCAGCATAAGTCGCACCTGGTACTGATGGATGAATTATTCAAGGGCACAAATGTGCATGATGCTTTTGAGTGTACCCGCGCTGTGGTAGAAGGCCTGTTACACCATCCCAATCACCTGATGATACTGTCTACTCACTTATATGAAGTAGCGCAGCAGTTTAGCGATAACAGCAAAATAATGTTCTCGTATTTCGTTACCAACATGTCTGATACCGGCAATTATAAATTTACCTATGAGCTCCGGAATGGCATATCGAACGACCGTATTGGCTACCGTATATTGCAGCAGGAAGGAGTGATCAGGCTATTGAATGAGAATTCAAAGTGACCGTATTAATGTTTAATCCAAAGTTTATCCAGTGAAAAATAATTCAAGGCGGAAAGGCATACTCGTAGTTATACTTTTTATTCTGTTGATGATAGGTCCTGTGCTGTATGCCTGGTTCAACGAATACAGGGAGGCACATGCGAAAGGCACGCCGGCGATGCTGCCCGCGCCACCAACCACTAAATAAAAATATTTTATGGATGTGCCAATGCGTTTATAGCATCTGCGAAAGCCATTATTTCCGCTTCCTGTGTATCCCAGGCGCACATAAACCGTACTTCGTGTGTGCTGTCTTTCCAAACATAGAAAGGGAAATGCTCCTGCAATGGCTCATACCAGCCCCGGGGTATCTCTGCAAATACCGCATTGGCCTCTACAGGTTTGGTGATCTTTATGCTTCTGTTCTTAGATAGCGACTTGCAGAGCAGCTCTGCCATTTTATTGGCATGGGTAGCGGTTTTCCGCCACAGTTCATTTTGTAGCATTGCTTCAAACTGCCCAGCTATAAAACGTGTTTTGGAAGCCAGTTGCATCACCTGCTTGTGTTTGTAGGCTATGTGCTTTGACAGTTCCTTATTGAATACCACTACGGCCTCTCCAAACATCATTCCCGCCTTAGTACCCCCCAACGAAAGAATATCTACACCTGCCTTGCTGCTTATATCACTGAGGCTGCAATCGAGAGAAGCTGCCGCGTTAAAAAAACGGGAGCCATCCATGTGCAGGTACAGCCCGTTTTCTTTGGTTAATGCCGCAATCTCTTTTATCTCTTCAGGTTTGTATACGGTACCATATTCGGTGGCTTGTGTTATAGACAGCATGGCCGTTTGTGCGTAGTGCACGTCGCCCTTCCTTATCAGGCGTTCGCTGATGGTAGCAGGTTCCAGCTTGCCCTTGTCATTCGCGGCCAGCGGGAAAAAGCGGCAACCGGTGAATGTTTCCGGCGCAGAGGATTCATCATTGTATATGTGCGAAGTATCTGAACAAAGTACGGCGTTATATGACTGCGTGGCGCTGCTGATGCTGAGTACATTGGCTCCTGTACCATTGAACACAAAGTATACATCCACATCGGCATCAAATACCTGCCGGAACAATTCTGTAGCCCTTTTAGTGGTCTCATCTGCTCCATAGGAGCGGGCATGCAGCTTGTTCGTTTTTTGCAATGATTCCATTATCTCTGGCAATACTCCTGCATAGTTGTCGCTGGCAAAACTCTTCATAATTACTATTTGGCGATAAAATTAGCTGTTTTCATAACTTTATAGAATTAAAATACCCAAACGATGCAACGCATATTTCTTTTTTTACTGGCGTTCACTGTTTCTTATTGTTCCCTGGCGCAGCATACGGTGGCGCTCAGGAACCTCTGGCAAAAACCGCAGGTACACGTACAGTTTAATGACTACACAATTTCGTTTAGCATAAAAGACATCAACCGGTCGTTACAGCTTCTTTCCGGCCTGGGCGATTTTACTTACGGCACCACATCCGGCCTGGATACTGCACTGGATTACCCGATGGAACTGTATATGGGCAAGATGCAATATAAAACGCGGCTACAGGAATTGCTGCATAATGAGGTTGCAGCTTTTTTACTTACCGCCGGCCATGCCGAGGTGCGCAATAAAAAACAGAAACTGCTTAAGGAAATAAATGTGGAGGTGACCATTCCGTCCATAGGTGAAGACGCTACGGTCGTTACAGCTTATGATCCTAAGAATAACAAAATGATATTCTGGGGTACCATGAAAGCAGATATGTATCACCAGGACCTGGGTATAGATTAATTACCTTTGCGCAACTATGGAAACAAAACAATTTGAACAGGTGGCCGATGTAATTGCAAACCGCCGCTCGGTGAGCTGGAAGAAAATGAACGGACGCATTATCCCAAGGCAAACAGTGAGCGAACTGCTGGCACTTGCTCATTGGGCACCCACCCACGGAAGAACCGAGCCCTGGTTTTTTTATGTGTATACCGACGAAGCTATGAAGCAGTTTGCTGCCCAACACGCTGAACTCTATAAACAGCACACCCCACCGGAAAAATACCAGGACGCCACTTATGAGAAATTAATGCATAATACAGATGCAGCCTCACATCTTTTAATTGCCGTGATGAAAAGGGGCATTAACCCTAAAATATCCCAGTTGGAAGAGGTAGCAGCGGTATCGGCAGCCATACAAAACATTTTATTGGGCGCTACGGCAGCGGGCATTGCTTCCTTCTGGAGTACGGGTGGCATGACGCACACGCATGCATTAAAGGAGCACCTGGGGCTGGGAGCAGAAGATATTGTCATGGGGTTGATTTTCCTGGGTTATACCGACGAACCGGCTAAACCAGGATTGCGCACAACGGTTATAGATGAAAAAGTGAAATGGGTTGAATTTTAATGCAAATGCGCGTATCTTTAAGCTTTAAAATAACCGTATGAAAAGAAGTGTTTTGTTCTTAGTGGCATTTTGCGCGATAATGGTGTCGTGTACTAAAAATGTACATGTACCTGTTTCCTATACTGTAAATAATGAGCAGGACACTACTCCACAGGATGTTTATCTGCCTGCTACCGGCACTCAGTACATAGCGCTTACTGTTAAATTCCTGGGAGGCTCTCCTACTGACTCAGTAACACTTGAGGTAAACGGTTTACCCAATGGCATCACGGTATCGCCGCAGCGGTCTACCGGTATACCTACTTACTATTACAAGTATGTCTACACTACTACCAATATGGCAGTCGGCACCTATCCTGTATCTATAGTAGGTACCGCTCCGGGCACGCAGCCACAGACATACAATTTCAACCTGATCGTGACGCCCAATGACTGTGCTACGCTATACACCGGTAATATGAACGGCAGCAATAACTGTCCTTCCCGTGGTTATGTATATACTGCCGCGGGCACCGGTACCGGCACTGCAAACATGCTGTCCATAAACAACCTCGGCGGTTATGGCGTTTCTACCAACACCACTGTGAAGCTGAACCCTGACAACGATTCTCTGTACATCACTTCCCAGAACATTGGTAATGGAGTTACCTTGTCGGGTAATGGCAAATTTACCCCTACCAAGCCGGCGAAGATGCTTATTTACTATACTGCTACCGGTTCTGCTACAGAAACCTGTACTGCTACGCTTACTATGCAGTAAGTCCTGATTCAATTTATTGGTTTAAAGAAATATCATGTCAAGTCCTTCATTCTATACACGTCTGCAAAAAGAATTGCAGGAAATACAAGACGCAGGTTTATTCAAGAACGAACGTATTATAGCGTCGGAGCAAGGGCCGGAAATAACGGTCAATGGCCGTACAGTGCTCAATTTCTGCGCAAATAATTACCTGGGCCTATCATCACACCCCAGGGTAGTGGCAGCAGCCAAGGCTGCAGTGGACAATCGCGGATATGGTATGAGTTCTGTACGGTTCATCTGTGGTACCCAGGATATTCACAAAGAACTGGAACAAAAGATATCGAAATTTGTAGGTACAGATGATACCATACTATACGTTGCCTGCTTCGATGCCAACGGAGGCGTTTTCGAACCACTGCTGGGCGAGGAAGATGCGATCATATCTGATGAACTGAACCACGCTTCCATAATAGACGGGGTTCGTTTGTGCAAAGCCCGTCGCGGCAGGTACAAGCACAATGACATGGCCGACCTGGAAGCACAGTTGAAAGCGAACATGGATGCCCGTACGCGGCTGATCGTTACAGACTCTGTGTTCTCCATGGATGGCACAATTGCGCAGTTGGACAAAGTATGTGATCTCGCCGATAAATATGATGCGCTGGTAATGATAGACGAAAGTCATTCATCGGGCTTTATGGGCGCTACAGGCCGTGGTGTGCATGAGCTGTGTGGCGTTATGGGACGGATAGACATTATCACCGGTACACTGGGCAAAGCCCTGGGTGGTGCATCAGGCGGATTTACAAGCGGCAGGAAAGAGATCATAGACATGCTGCGCCAGCGAAGCAGGCCTTACCTGTTCTCTAACTCACTGGCGCCTTCTATAGTTGGCGCTTCTATTGCTGTGCTGGATATGCTGAGCGAAACAACTGCCTTACGCGACAAACTCGAAGAGAACACAAAATATTTCCGCAAACGGATGACAGACGCCGGTTTCGATATTAAGCCGGGAACGCATCCTATCGCACCCATCATGTTGTATGATGCGGTGATAGCCCAGAAATTTGCCGCCCGCATGCTCGATGAGGGTATATACGTTATCGGCTTCTTCTTCCCTGTTGTGGCGAAGGGCCAGGCACGTATACGCGTGCAGATATCAGCGGGTCACGAGCGCCACCATTTAGACAAAGCCATTGACGGCTTTATCAAAGCAGGTAAAGAACTGGGAGTATTAAAAAACTAATTGTTGTACGCTTCCCCATCCGGGAAGAGTGATAAAAGGGAGATAGAGAACATGTCGAATGAACTCTATCTCCCTTTGTTATTTTATTTCTTCAGAAACAATAACTGGCCTAAATGGCTAGACAGATGAGTAGTCCTGCCTATCACCACATTCAGCCGGTTGCGGTGTGGCTCTTTCGCAAAATCTTCCTCAGATACCGATGTATGCCTTTGCAGCCATTCATTGGGTTGCAGGCTTTTGAAATGTTTGTCCAGCTTTGCATTTGTTTCCGTCCAGCATGTACGTAGTTCACTCACCTGCGGCATGTCTTTCCCTGATTTGTCGGGGCTCGTCAGGAAAACTTCGTTGAAATGAGGATAAGCCTGGTCTTCAAAACCCAGCAGTGGCAGCATCCTGTCGTGCACTGCTGTAAGGTGGCCCAGCAGGTATACACCGCTATTGCGGCCCGGTGCCACATCGCCCTGCAATTGTTCGTCAGTGAGCGAGTTCAGCAGCTTGTCTGTATTCGCCACAGTGCTATACCAGTTATCGAGTATTATTTTTGTCTGCAAGTCCATGTCGTTTGGTTTAAGACATGAAAGTATGCCTTGCGTAGATAATGCCCCTGATACAGCTATAGTTGTTCTTTATCCCTTGCGCACGACGTTAAGAAGCCATTCGCTACACTACACCCACACGTACCTTATGCGCTATCAAGTCTAATTTGTCGCTCAGGTCACCCATGTTTACCGGCTTGTAGAGATAGTCATCAAAACCGGCGTTAAATATCTGCTCCTGCTCATTTACAGAAGCAGTAAAGGCAATAATATAGATACCTGATTTTTCAGGGTTTGTTAGTGACCTTATCTTTTTTGTTGTTTCATAACCGTCAGATACCGGCATATGCAGGTCTATGAGTATAGCATCAAAGTGGCCATTTAAGTAGGTATCGTAAGCCAGTTGACCATTCTCCACAATTAGCGGAGTAACACCCAGCATCTTCATTTGTTTTTCTATGATCAGCCGGTTGAAGTTATTGTCTTCGGCCACCAATATTTTCAGATGGCTTAGGTCTACTTTCTTTGCAGGGTCAGCTATTATGACCTCAGTAGCTGGTGGTTGGGTTGTAGTGAATGGAATGGTGAAAGAGAATGTAGTACCATTGCCAGGGCTGCTATCCAGTTGTATCTCACTGCTGAACAAAACGAGTATTTGTTTTACAATGGCCAGTCCCAGTCCCGTTCCGCCATACTTGCGGGTGATATGCGATTCAGCCTGTGTGAACAGTTCGAAGATAGTATGATGCCTGTCAGGATGGATGCCGATACCGGTATCTGTTACCGAGAATAATATTCTTGCCTGCTGATCTGTTTTATCGGTGCAGTCCAACTTTACCGTAACGCTTCCCGTCTCGGTAAACTTTATGGCGTTGCTTACCAGGTTATAGATCACTTGTGATAAACGGGTAGGATCACTGACCACATAAAGGTTTTCGATCCGGTCGTCGATGTCAAGTATAAAGTCAAGTTGCTTGTTAGTGGCTTTTATCTTTAACCCCGAACATATATTCCGCATAAAGCCTGCCAGATGCATGGGTACCGTCTCTAGCACCAGTTTCTCGGAATCCAGCTTATTAAAGTCAAGTACATTATTAATGAGCGAAAGCAGGTCGAGTGCAGAGAATTGCAGTATCCGCAGGTTTTCCCGCTGCCTTTCTTCAGGCTTGTCGGCCAGTAACAGCTCTGAAATACCTACCACGGAGTTCAGTGGAGTACGCAGCTCATGCGATATAGTGGATAGGAAGTTTGATTTTGTGGCTGCCAGCTTATTGGCCTCGTCAACAGCAATCAGCAACTGCCGGTTCAGGGTTTCCTTTTCGCGTATGTTTATCCGGAATGCCTCATAAAACAGGTAGTTAGAGATAATAATGGACGTAAAATTGAGCACCACCATGATCTCGAAACCCGGAGAAGCGATCTCCTGTCCCACCAGCCCGGTAAAATAAGCAGTGGCATTGTCTTTAAAAACAAGCACCAGCATCACAGGCAGAATGCTGATCACGGAATACCAGATGCCTAATGTGCTACCCAGTATATAAAAGCTACTCATGATGACCATGAACACAAACTGAATGGTGAGCAGGTTGATCTTGTGTGCGTAAATGAAAATATTACTCCAGACCACAGCTATGCCTATCAGGATCATAATGTGCGCCAGGAGTTTCATCCTGGAAGGAACATACAGCAATATTTTGGTCAGGACAGCATAAATCACCAGGACAATAGAAGCTCTGGCCATTTGTAACCATTGGCCGTTTATGGACGTAACACTGATGATCACAACACCTTTCAGTAAAGAGAAAAGCAGGATCGTATAGATGATGTTGATACGGGCCTTAGCAAAACTATCAGGTTCGGTATCCAGGGCTTTTTGTAAAGACCAGTTGAAAAAAGGCAAACGTCTGTTCATGGCGGTTGATGGCGTAAATATACCATTATTATGAATAAACCAATCCTATTCTCCTTAGATTTTACAAAGACATAAGCCGGGTAACAAATGGCGGAATATGCGGCAGATGAAATTTCTATTGTGGGCAGCATGCCACTATGGTCTGGCTATCAAAACATGCTTAACGTATCAGCGTCAGATCGCCCTTCATCATTTTTTTCTTCCCGTTCAGGCTGTAGTTGATCATATAAAAATAGGTGCCGATGTCCTGCGGTGTACCATTAAATGTACCGTCCCAGCCTGTATAAATATCCTGTGTGTAGAATACACGCTGACCATAGCGGTTGTAAATACCAAATGAGAAATCTTTGAAATGTTGCAAGGTACCCATCACCCTGCTGATATCATTTTTGTTATCGCCGTTGGGTGTGAATGCCGATGGGAGCCATATTTCGCAGTTGTCTACAGATACGTTAATGGTATCTCCGTAAGAGCCGCAGGCATCAGACAATGTAGCCCAGTAGGTCCCGGCTGTTGTCACAGAGATACTGGTGTCTTTGCTGCCGGTGCTCCACACTAGCGAAGACGCTCCTGCCTGCACAGATAACTGCAGCACATCTTCACTACACGTAGTTGTATCTGGCCCCAGCGTGAAGGGATCAGGCGGGGCTAATGCTGTTATAATCACAGAGTCAGTTGCAATGCAGCCCTGGTGGTTCACTGATAACCAATACGTTCCGGCGATTTCAACTTCGATATTGTTTTCAGTGTTGTGCGTGCTCCACAAGTAAGTATAGCCAGGGGGCTGGGGTGATCTCAATGTGATCACAGCACCAGGACAAAAAACTGTATCGTTGCCCAGGTTCACCACCGGTTCGGCTATGAAATTTACATTGAACGTGTCGGTCAGCATGGTGCATCCCGTGATAGCTTGTACCCAGTAAGCGCCTGCGGTGGTCACTGCAATAAAGGTTGCAGTACTGCCCGTGCTCCACAGGTCAGAAGTATAGCCTGTCGGTACATTCAGTGTGGTTGGCCCTGACCCCATACATACCTGGGTATTACTGGCAGAGGTGGTTGCGGCCACCGGCGTAAACGTCACTTTAAACGTGTCGGATGCAACGTTGCAGGCTGTTATGGCGTGCAGCCAGTATACGCCATTCGCGCTCACAGAGATAGATGGCCCGGTACTGCCGGTGCTCCACAAATCTTTGGTACCGGCAGGGGCATATAATGTTAACGGGCTCGCCAGGATACAGGCAGCCGTATCTTTTAGTTTATACGTAGTATCAGGTACCCCTACTAAAAAAGTATCTACCAGCACAGGGGCTCCGCAGGTGATGCAGTACACATAGTACTTACCAGCGGTGGTCACTTTCCGCGTAGTGGTCATAGAATCATTGTCCCAGTAATAAGCACTATATCCCGGCGAGGCGGTCAGTGTTACACCAGCCGCTATACTTGCTGCGCTGAGACAGATGGCGGTATCTATCCCCACCACGGTATCGGGGTTGATCATGGCAGTATTGGTGTACTTGGCTACAAACATATACTCAGCTCCGGCAGGGCCTTTCAGGCTGTCGGGCCCAACCACAACGAAAGGTGCATTAAAATCGCCGCCCACAAATACATTTCCTGTACCATCGCAGGCTATCTCCATCTGGTCGTCAGAGCCGGATGCGATGCCAGCATAGCCTATCACACCACCTGAGAGATCATAACCCGCTATGAATACAGGATCAATGGGATTGGGCACCATAGCCAGCGTATCACCGGGGCCTATCACAGCCTTATCAGTGTAGGAGCCGCCTGCCCACACCTGGCCGCAAGGCGCTATGGCTATGCCATAGGAAAATACCGCGCTTGATGGTGAACTGATGCTCTTGTTCCATGTCACTACATTGGCCGGTGAATACTGTACGAGGTACATTGCGGGTTGGGACGCCGATCCGGGATAAGCACGACTCACGGTAGTGCTGCCAAAGCTGATCGTTGCATCATCAAACGAGCCCGTCATATATATGTTCCCGGTATTGTCGTGGGCCAGGCCGGTGGCCGTCGCACCCAGCGGCCCGCCTGCGCTCTGTGCCCAGAGCGGTGTGCCTGTCGGAGCATATTCCGCGATAAAGGCGAGGGACCTGGTATATGGATTAGTGAGCAGAGTAGTGCCAATGGCCATAGAGGGTGAGAAAAATTCACCGGCTACATATACATTACCTGTTGTAGAAACAGTCAGGCCCAGGGAGTAATCTTTCTGGTTTCCTCCCATCGAAGTGGCCCAGAGCAGGCTGCCTGACGAACTGTATTTTGCAAGAAAAATGTCAGTGGTAGAACCAACAGGGTCTGTATTGGTAAGGGTATAGCTGCCTATGGTAGTAGTGGCTTCGTCAAATGTAGACGTCACATACACATTGCCTGCGGCATCTGTGGCTATTTTGCCTGTTTCTACAAGAAACGTATAGGTAAGTATATACAAGCCTCCGCCAGTTATGTCGCCGCCATCTACGGCCCATAATACAGTACCGGAGGGACTTATCTTAGCCACAAAATATTGCGCCCATCCGGTAGTGGATGAATTGACCACAGTAAAAGAACCGATCTTTATGTTGAACGAGAATGCGCCAAGGATGAGCAGGTTGCCCGCCGCATCTGTTGTTATATCCATTATTGACGAGTTTCCCGCAGTCGTACCATCTGCCCACAATACATTACCCTTTGGGTCGTACTTCACCCATACCGACTGGAAGCCTCCCGGTATGGGAGGTATAGCTACACTACCAAACTTTACGGGAACTCCGGCAGATTGAGGTGATGCGGCTGAATAAGAATTTCCGGCGGCATCCGCAGCTATTGCCCAGCTTTCAATATTATTTGCATTCGATTCCGCCCTGGCCCATTGCCAACTCTGTGCTTCGGCAGTCAGCAATAAATTTTTGCAGGGACAAATCAGTAAGAATAAGAGAAGTATATAGGTACGAACATTCGTCATAAGCACACGATTCACTCTATGAATGTACAGGTTATTTCACTATTCGTAAAGGGCTATTTGTAAATAATTTACCGCAATAAATCGTTGCTTAAAGCATGCTCATGCGGCTATTAACTGTTGATTATTATACCAGTTTAGATTTTTTCAGAAGCAGCTCGGTACTTAACTCAATTCTGCGGATACCTTGGGTACCGTACGCGCCGGGAGTATACACCCTTGCTCAGGCCACGCCAGTGGTTAGGTTTGCGTACAGACGTAGAACCATACCTTTCTTTTCTTGGTTTGCAACGACTAAAAAACCAGCCCAAGTTCAGTCCTGCTTCCATTGGTACTACTTTATTATCCTTGTTTCCCAGTGGCTTCATATTACTTAAGCTCATCAGGAACCTGGCGCGAACGTAAAAGTGCTTCTTCGGTATAAAGCCGATGTTACCGTTCAGACCCAATCCTCTTTTTTTCAGATCATCTGACCGCGTAGGGCCAATATTGGCGCCGTGGTCGTAGGGGCCGTAATCCAGAAAGCCGCTTGCGATGTATATAATCGTTGGCCCTCCGCCAGCAAAGAAACGGCTGCCGCATTTGTCGCCCGTCTTGTATTCCAGGTCCAGTTGCACATTGGTGGTATTAATTTCATAGTCGCCTTCGTGGTTGGGCATTTGTGCACCTGCCATCTCGGCAAAAACACCCGGCTCGAGGTACACCTTATTATCTACGTACAAATCTGCAAGCATACCGATTGCCGCGCCCTTCTTGAACTGGTTTGCATAAGTCGTTCCCTGATCTTTGAGCGTCAGCTTCGACATATTCAACCCCGCTTCAATAGCGAATTGTGCTTTTGAAACCGTTGCCATCGCAATCACCAGGAATAAAGTTACCGTTATGTTTTTCATATGAGTGCTTTTCATTTGCATAAAGTGTATCATCCAGTGGCCGCAAAACTAATAAATATAATAGATTTTAGCGTGAGTAAAATGAGGCTTTAAGAAGATAAGAATGTAAACAAATTTGTGGTTCCGCAGGGACATAAGAACCAGAGGCTCCTTGACGAGAGGTGCTGACCCTGTAATATGCTATGAATTGTTCCATGGAGGCTAACCTGCGGCCAGACCTGCCACAAAATGGAATCTCACGAGTACAATTTGTGGCAGATTATAATTACCTTTATTTATCAACTATGTAGAATATGGTTATATACCCCGAATATATTAGTAGTCAAGATTTAATTTTTAAGACAGACTCAGTATTTGTTAGTTTAACATTGCACGAAAACGATATATGGAACTTCTCTTTTGCAAATGGAATTGATATACAAGTTGAAGGAGGGTTTTGGCGGCTTCTGAGAGATAAAAAAATTGTTAGGGTATCATCCGACCACGAGCAACAATTCGGATTGCCTGCCCCTATCAACTTGGTTTTATCGGTAACTGAAATACTGAAAAGCAAACATTTAACGCAAATAGAAGTTGTGGCAACAACTGGCGACCTAATACTTTCAATATCAGATAGCGTAGTAATTGAAGTATATATTACATCATCTGTTTATGAATCATATTCTTTCGGAATTGATAATAAAAGATATATTGGTTGCGGCTCAGGTCAAATTGCAGTATATAATAATTAATTGCTGTGATATTACTATGAACTGCCGAATAAAGATTAAGGCTATTGCTTTATTGCAATTAGGACTGCTTTTGCTTTTACAGAAATTGTTTTATAGAACTCTGCATCTTTATTAATCTCAGTGTAGTGTTTTCCCACTATTTCTCTCCTGTTGTTTGCATCATACAACTCACTTTCATAAATAATAGTCTTTAATCGTTCAATATCAAAAGCCGAAATACAATTTGTATCAATTAGTAGCAGTTTATTTATGAGTATGTCCCTAAAACTATCATTATTATATTTTTCTCTTTCGTTAAGTTCAATAGACGCACCTGTGATATCGTTAATCTCGTCAGAAGTCAATGCGATTTCAATTAGTTCTTCAACTGAAGGTGGAGGCAACTTCTTTAATATAGGACATCCGCCTCCATGATATTCAGTTTCATAACGCGTAAGCACCCATTCCTCATTAGTATTAATATCCTTGTAAAAGTGCGACCATCCGTCATCAGAAGTTTTTAGATATACGAAGTCCTTGATTTTTTCGTCAATGAGTTTTTGGTTACATATATAAAATTTCGACATTAAAAATGTATTATTTTTCGGACTACAAAATACAAACTTATTTAGTATACTATATAGACATATCCAGCTATTCACGACTACTTTCGGCACAATTCCATATTTGCAATACCTTTGTCATATCTGTTTCTCCAAATCTCCTACATCTTTACTATCAGTAAAATAGATAGTCTCAAACAGCGTAAAATAATACTTGTTCTTTACTGTCTTAAGTGATTAAATATATTCGCCTCAATGTTCTGTAATTTAGTAGCAAGTGTATCTGCATCTGTGTCGAGTACCTGTAAAGACTGATATGTAAGCGGGTATAATTTCATAAACTCGTCAGCAATCTGTTCTGGATAAAAGCCAGCGCAAAATAAATCCAACTCCTTAGTTAAGTGGCGAAGTATGTTTTGTGATCTTATGTCCTCTGTTTTTGCCCTTTTAAGCATAAATACCGCCACCCACTCTTTAGTATAAATACCAGTAGCAACTAATGGTCTTTTCTTAATATTACATCTATATAAGACTGCTCATGTATCGCCATATAGCCCCTTTACCCTTTTTGCTGCTTCGCGGTATGGGGCTTTTTGTGTTGTTGATTTGTATCGGGTATAGTTGCGCGGCTCAGACCACTGCTTTAAAACCCGGCACGGATACTCTACTCATCAGACGATTATTGACAGCGGCAGATAAGCCGCAGGCTGATCCCGATAGTGTGATACATTTATGCCAGGAGCCACTGAAACTAAGCATTGCCGGCAACTACATGCAGGGGGCGCAGGAGGCATGGAAGCTGATTGCAAAAATGTATTCAAAGAAGAGTGATAATCCTCAAGCTATTCATGCCAATAAGCAAGCGCTGTCATATGCCAGCAGCGTCGCGCAGAAAGTGAATTGCTATCTGAATATCGGCGCATTGTATTATGAAGAAGGTAATTATGCACTTTCTTCCGCGAGTTTTGATTCCGGCCTCAATGAATTGCAAAAAGAAGCGCCTAAAGATGACCCCAAAGCTTACTTTGTTTTTTATAATGCGCTGGCTGCCCTTAATAGCCATTTTAAGCAGGATAGTAATACCCTGTATTATCTCGACAAAGCTGAAGATGTGGCAAGAAAGGAAAAACTTTATTTTAATGTCGCGGTAGTGCTGTGCAACAAAGCCAGTTACTTCCAGGATCATCGCAGATTAGACAGTGCGCTGAAGTATATGCTGGAAGCCAAAGCAATAAACGAAAAAAATAACCTGAAGAACAACGAGTCGGAAGTAGACCAGGGCCTCGGAAGCATCTACTTTGATTCGGGGTTGTATGAAAAAGCGGCGGCATACTTCAAAGCCGCATTGGCGCCGGAGAAGCTTCGCTACAGTGAAGAGCCGGATAATATAGAGATATTCTCCTCCTACGGGATCGCACAGTCTTTATTTCATCTCAAAAGGTACCAGGAGGCAGAGGCGATCCTTGTCCCCGCAATGAGAAAGGCCGCAACGTTAGATGTGAAGGAGAGCTCTATGGATGCGTATTCCACGCTTGCCGAAATCTACAAAGCCACAGGTCAATATAAAAAAGCTCTCGATTGTGAAGACAGCATAATGGTACTGAAGGATTCAGTTTATGCAGTGGAAAAGGTTACTGCATTTAACCAGTTGCAAATAAAATTTCAGACCGCGGAAAAAGACAAGCAGTTATCGCAAAACCAGTTAATGATCGCGCAGCAAAAAAATAAAATAGCACGAAAAAATATCTGGTTGCTCTCCATCGGAGGTTCGCTGTTATTGTTGCTGCTGGTATCGGGAGCCGTCTATCTGCAAACCATTCATAAACAAAAAACGCTGGAGAAGGAAAACGAGATAGGCATTCTCAAAGCGGCTGTCGCCGGCGGCGATAATGAGCGCAGCCGCATAGCCCGGGAACTGCACGACGGTATAGGTGGTATGCTCAGCGCAGCAATGATGCGCTTTAGTTCGATGCACCATGAAAACCCCGCAATAACGCAGACGGTAGCCTATAGAGATGCTATGGGTATGCTGCGCGAAATGGGTGATGAAATACGCAAGACCGCACACAACCTGATGCCGGATGTATTGCTGAAACAAAGTCTGCCGGAGGCAGTGCGCCTGTTTTGCAATAATGTACAGGAAGAAGGTACTTTGAAAATAGATTTCCAGGCTTACGGGCCTTTTGACGAACTTACACAAGAGTATAAGCTGAATTTATATCGCATCATACAGGAACTGGTAAAAAATGCAATTATACATTCCGGCGCAGATCGTGTTATAGTGCAGTTCCTGCAAAATGAGAACAAGCTGATGGTGAGCGTAGAAGATAACGGAATAGGATTTAGCGTAAATGAAACAAAGGGCGGACTTGGGTTGAGTAATATCCATACCAGGGTACGCAGCATGGATGGGCATTTTACATTGGAGTCTGAACCAGGCAAGGGTACAACTGCAATTATTGAACTGGAATTAAAACCGCAGGCCACCTGACAACAAATAAATAAGGAGCACCCTCAGGGGTGGAGTTTATGATAAAAATAGCTATTGCAGACGACCATCCATTAGTGATAAACGGCCTGAAAATGATATTGGCCAATAGCCGGGAAATGGAGCTCACTGGCAGTTATCACAATGGCCGTGAATTGCTTAACGGGCTTAAAAACTGTGTGCCTGATGTGCTGGTACTGGACATTCATATGCCGGGGCAAACGGGTGATGAGCTTGCAGAGATAATAGCCGCACAATACCCTGAAGTGAAGATGCTCGCGCTCACCAATGAAGACAGCGTATACTATATCAAGAATATGCTGCGTAAAGGCGTGCATGGCTATATATTGAAAACAACGAGCGAAGACATTTTGCTCGATGCAATACTGAAGGTGTACCGTGGTGAGCAATACCTGGAGACAGAGCTAAAAGAAAAAGTAATAAAGGACACGCTACAAGCAAAAAAACAAATCTCGGCAATACCCGTGCTCTCAGACAGGGAAAAAGAAGTACTGCGCTACATAGCGCTCGACATGACCAGTCAGCAGATAGCCGATAAGATATCAGTAAGCAAACGCACCATTGATTACTACCGCCTGAGCATGCTCACCAAGCTGGGCGTAAAAAACGTAGGCGCCCTTGTAAAAAAAGGGATGCAGCTTGGACTCATAGATTGAGCTTCTATCCCACTATCTTGCTATCACAAAATGGAATACCTCATTCCCGGCGTCTGAACGTACATGCAGCAGGTACGCACCATCAGCTATTTTTTTGTCCAGGGTTATTTGTTCATGTATTTGTCCGTTTATGGCTACGGCTGTATTACGGTATACTACACGCCCCAGCATATCGCTGATCTCCGTGCTTATGTTGCTTGTTGCATTTATTGTTCCGCTGAGTAGCAGCGTGCCATTGCTTGGATTAGGGAACAGGGTAAGCGTATTGTCACCATGTGACAGGGAATTTACAGCAAGCGGGTTATAAATATAGATCTTGTTACTGGTAGCAGAGGTGGGGTTTATGCCACATCTCGTATTGCCGGTCACTACGCAGTACACAGTATCATTCGCATACACGGCTGTAGCATAATAGGGCAGCGTAGCACCCGGCACCAGGGTATCGTTTTTATACCACTGATAGGTTGGAGCAATGCCTCCATATTGCACTGTAGAGAAAAAATTGATTACTTGGCCCATGTACGATACTGTATCAGGATCCGCTGATTTGGCAATAGTGATCAGCGGCGATTTATTGGAGTCTACATCAAACGTCATCATTTCCGTTACTGTATCGGATACTGCGCATACACTATCTACTACCATTTTGCAATAGATCACATCTCCGTGCACCGGGCTATACACAAACGAATCTGTACCAGTAGTTACCGTATCCAGTCCGCTGGATTTAAGCGAGCCAAAAAGGTACCATTGCAGCAAGGGCACAGTGCCGGCATTAACCGGGCTTGTTTTGAATATTACCGTCTGCCCCAGGCACAGTGTATCCGGGGCGCGGCTGCCATCCGGCAGCGTAGCTGTGAGATTGACAGATGCAGGTATTGGCACATCTACCGTAAATGGTGCAACTACAGAAGAGCAACCGTTAGGTAATGTATAGGATATACTGGCCGTGCCGGCAAGCAGGCCTGTTACAGCGCCTGTAGTGGCAATTACCTGTGCTATACTCAGGTTGCTGCTGCTCCAGGTGCCTGTTGGTGTTGCGTCAGAGAACTCGGATGAAGACCCCTGGCATAGATGCACCGGCCCCGTGATGGGAGCGGGTTGGAGACTTGCAGGCCGGTATTTTGCCAGGAAAAACAAGTAGCTGCCCGGGATCACACTTTCCGAACCAAAGCCCAGCGGACCAAAGTACTCGCCAGACAATAGCAGGTCGCCGGTACTACTGCAGGCCAGGCCTGTTTGAAACCCGGATGGGAATTCCTGGTGATCTATAAGAGTGCCGCTCGGGTCGAGGTGCATAAAAAACATAGGGTTAGGGCTAACGTATCCCAGCGATGCCGAAGTAGATGAGTTATAGTACAGCGTATGGCCTATACCCGGCCCCCAGCCCCAACTGCCGGCCGCCCAGATATGGTTGCAATTATCAGCCTGTAAACTAAAAACATTGGTTATCCCTGCATCTGAATAAAACGAATTTGCCCACATGGGACTACCATTCGGGTCATACTTCGCCAGGAAAGCCGCATGAGCAGGAGAAGTGCTGAAGAAATCGAATACCGTATATGGGCCAAATCCCACCACCTGGTCATCCATTAAACCACCTATTACAGCATTATCGTTCTGATCCGTGGTTACTGCAATCGAGTTGCATCCGTTGGTAGGTGATCTCGCCCATAGCACATTACCACCTGTATCTAATTTCACAAGGAAAGCATCATACTGTGCTGCACCAAAAGTGCTCGTGAAGTTCAGCGAGTAAACCGGTGAGACATGAAACGTAGCCGAGCTGTAATAGCCGGTAACATAAACACTTCCCGCACTGCTTACGGCTAGGGCATGTGGCGCCTCTTCGCCACCTCCACCAAAATCTTTAGCCCATATCACATTGCCTGCTGTATCAAATTTAGCCACGAATACATCTTCTATGCCTTGATTCACCAGCGTATATGGCCCTACATGGAACACCGCTGGCAGAAAATCTGCTGTCACATATATTCCACCCCATTTGTCGCAATCTAAATTGTTGGCGATCCGGAAATTAAATGCAAACGCATAAAATCCGTCTCCTATGTTTTTCGTCCAGACGGCATTACCTGATGCATCAAATTTGGCAATGAAATAATGATAGGGAGCTGCATCGGGCGCAGTGATTGTAGAACCACTGGTGCCGAAACTAAGGATACTACCATGGTATGTGCCCATAGTATACAGATAATGATCGGGTCCCATTTTTATACTCCATGTCTGGGCCAGGCCTGCGGTTGGTACTTTCGCCCAAAGCAAATTACCTCCTGTGTCATACTTGGCCAGGCAGGACTGCCAGATGCTGGGAACAGCAGATAAAAAAGGCTGGAAAAAAGTATAACTACCTAAATACAGGCTGTCGCCATACTGGGCAGAGATGTATACATTATTCGCCGGGTCGGTGGTTATTGCATTACAGTTGCTCTGCCCGGTGCAGATACGCCCGGTGCCTCTTGCCCAGAGCCAACTTTGGGCGTCTGCCATAGTAGTGGTCAATAACAGGCTGAATAAAACGAGGCTGAATAGATGTTTTTTCATTTTGGACGATTTAAAGGATTCGCGGCAATGCAGCTTTCACAGACATAGCCATATTGTAAACCTACGCACATACATAGCCGGTAATCCTCGTACAAGTACTAATTCTGCGAATAGGTATTAATACCATGTTTTTATTCTAAAGGCCGGTAACAGAGCGGTTAACCCTGGTCAGATCTTTGGTATGACTCTGGCGAAAAGCCGTCCGAGGATCATGGCGATCTGGTTGGATTGATCTCAATCCAATTTCTTCATATAAATAGTAAAATCGTCCAGCTTTTGCAGAGGAAAATAATGGGAAGCTGCCCCGGGCGGAAATGAATCGTTGACTGACTTTACATAATACCTTTCGTTACCCTGCCAGCACATATTGGCAGCATATCCATTCTTTTTTGCCAGGTAATACCAGTAAACGCACTCATCTGAAAACGCCACTGAACCCGACCGGGGAATATGGCTAACGCCAAAATCAACTGCATCGTGCCACTTATTTACCGGGAAATTACATAGTCCGTGTGGCGCATAGCCCGGGCCTTTCGTTACATCATTTATACAAAATGCAATGGCAAGAAGGGCTATGCCAGCTAAAGGGAGTACGGCCAGCTTTATCTTCTCTGCAAGTGACGACAATAATAAATAAACGGTATACATCGTCAATGAAAGCGTGATGCTTAACTGTATGATAAATATTCTTGCTGGCGGAAATACCTTCATGACACCGATCAGCAAAAAACAGGAGACCCACATAGCGATAAAAAAATAACCAAGAAATATCGCCATCCTGTTTTTTCTGTATAATAATAACAACAGAGGTGTTAAGAACAATAAAAGGTCTACGCTGTTATTGTCTGCTATAAACCAAAGGAAACAGTATCGGAGATAATATTTGACCCAGGGTACCGAGCTTTCTACCAGGTGAGATATATCGTTGCTGCCGGTAACATATTCGTTGGCTGTGAGCGCCTTTATACCAGAAAAACATAAGCAGGGCAGGTATACCAAAAAGGCTCCGGCAAACACGATCAACTGATATTTCCAGAATCGAAAATCTCGCTTTTTATGCAGCAACTGATACGAGAATGAGAACAGGATCAGGCACAGGTGAAAATATAAAAAGGTAGGTATGCAAAAATATGCGGCAATGCAGGCCACCGCACATACCGGCAGCCATTGACTTTTACCTTCAAACGTGTATTTGAAAAAAGACAAGAATGCAACCCATCCCCCAAGCGCCATCAGCTCATACCCTCTTGCCTGGAAGCTGAACCCCCAAATAGGAAACTGAAAGCCAAGGGCTATTGTTGTAAAAATAATGACCCATTTATTAAGAAGTAACTTTTTCTGCCAGTAATAGAAAAGCACTACAAGGCTGCAACAACAGCCCAGTGAAACAAACCTTCCAGCTGCTACGTTATCGTTGCTAAAATGGGTGAAGAGATTAGTGAGCAAATTGAAAAGAATATGATTGTTCGGCTTCATGTAATAGGAAGCTGTCTGGAATGGATGAATACCGGCACAAAAAAAGGCTGAAAAGACTTCATCGTTTGAGGCATATACCTGTGCGCTTCCCATCAGTGAATTGATGACTATTGCTGCCATGCAAATACCTATCATTGAGACATCATGAACAGTGATATTGTAATGAAGATTTGTCGTGATCTTCTCTCTAAGTTTTTTTACGACAGTCCATATCCCTGCTGCTGAGAGAAGCATGCCGATAATGCAATAAATGTTGCCTTCTGATTTTATGCCCGGGGTGAAAAAACTACTGCTCCATGTCTCCCGGTGATAGATGCATCCATTGAGCCCCATGTACCAATTTACCAGGTGGTTGTAGTCTGAGTAAGTGTAGAAACAGCAAAAGATGAAGACCCCAATACAAAAGGCCAGCAAGACCAGCAGTGGAAAGTAGATTGATCTCTGTAAAATAGAATAGGGCATAATCACTGATGCTTATATCACCCAAATTAAATATTCCTGACGAGTTTTTCAAATGTCAGGATATGTGTGGCACCATTAACGGAACATCGCGCCATCCACATTTGGGACAGCTATTTTACAACAGAAGCCAAGCCGGTCTTAGCGCATCATTAGGCAGATGGTGAAGAAAACGAAGATCGTTTTGTTATCGAGCCGCAATCTCACTTCATCAAAAACTCCTCCATGTTACCCGGCGAAATGACCGCTGTTTCTGTGTTTGGGTAATTGTCTGTAAATGTTTGCGAAAAACGTGCTTTCCCGCTCTTGCCCCATTTAAACTCAAATGCTTTTAGTACACCGCCTTCATGTTCTTCTACCAGGTCTATTTCCTGTTGCTGTGTAGTGCGCCAGAAGTATTGTTTGACGTCTATATTGTTATAGCGCAGGAATTTCATTCTTTCAGCGATGATAAAATTTTCCCACAAAGCACCTGTGTCTGTTCTTGATTGAACAGGGTTAAAATTGTTAATGATCGCGTTGCGAATCCCACAATCATAGAAGTATATCTTTTTCCCTTTTTTAATTTCATTGCGCACATTACGGTTCAGTGCAGGTAACCGAAATACAACATATGCTTTTTCCAGCAGGTCAATATATTTTTCCACCGTTTCTTTGTCTGCGCCCACCGTTTGGGCAAGTTCGTTATAGCTTACCTCGCTTCCGGTCTGCAGGGCCAGGGCGTTTAGTATCTTGCTCAGGAGTACAGGTTTGTTTATTTGATCCAGCATCAGCAAGTCTTTGTACAGATAGCTGTCGGCCAGTAATCTTAATAATGATTTTTCTTCGTCTTGTTTTATTACTATTTCCGGGTAATAGCCATATATCAATCTATGTTCCAGCATTCCCTTTTCTTTTAAAAACCCGTGATGCTGCACCATCTCCGAAAAGCTCAAAGGAAAAAGCATAAACTCGTATTTTCTCCCGGTTAGGGGTTCATTTACCTTGCTTGATAATTCAAACGCAGAAGATCCGCTGGCAATTACCTGTACGGTCTTAAATTGATCGGTAATTATTTTTAGCGTGAGCCCTATATTCTGTATTCATTGTGCCTCTTCTATAAAAACAATTTCATTGTTGCCAATGATATTTCTGAGCTTTGTTGAAGATGTGTTGGTTAGGCTTTCTCTCACGTCACTATCATCGCCATTCAGATATATTGATTGTTTGTTCTGAGCTTTGACCAATGTTTCTATCAGGGTTGATTTCCCCACCTGTCTCGACCCTAAAAGTAAGATTGCCTTACCTTTGAACAGCTTCTTCTGCAATATATTTTGTAATTCACGTACTATCATAATTCTCGGTTTCAACCGCCGAATAACATAATTATTTTCGATTCTAATCACGAAATTACATAATTATTTTCGATTCTAATCGCTAAATATCATAATTATTTTCGGTTTTCAGGCAGAAGAATATGTTTTCATTAGACTGCCGGCGCCTATAAAATAGTTTTAGTACAACCGGGTAAATGTAAAATTCACCAATATTACTACAGTTGGGACAAGTGCGTGGTAACGTTCAGTATGATTGCTTTTTGCGCCTTATGGCCAGAAACCCATATACTACAAGCACTAATCCTAAGCCAAGTAGAAAACCCATTGCGCCATCAGATAACTTAAAGTTCCAGATTACAATTGAGGTGCTCAGGCATAATAATCCTGATGCGAAGAGTATCCTGTTTTTATTATTGCTTTTCATTTCATGATGACTTTGTATCCCAAATATACAGACTTTACAAAAGCAAACTCCTCATGCGGAATAAGTGACTTTACATGCTACCTGCCTTTACCACGCTCCGGCTCACGTTGGCTATAGACCCATGCCCACCAGATAAGTATTACTTGCAACGGCAACCGGGCTATAGCTGCCCACAGATAAGGATTATGTGCGCGACTGAAATTTATGGCCATCTGGATATTTGCCGGAAATATGGCAATGAGCAAAATGATAACGAACCATGCGCCTGCACGTTGTGTTTTAGGGTGCAATAGCAACAAAGCTCCGAATATCTCGCAGGCGCCGCTTACATACACCATTTGCATAGGCCATGGTACCCACGCAGGCATGATGGCCACATAAAAATCCGGGCGCACAAAATGATTCGCGCCGGCTACCATATAAAATACGGCCATTACATAACGTGAATACTTTTTCATAGTAAGGGAATTCGTAAGCGCTACCTCGCTCTGTTGGTTACCTGGTGCACAAAACGCTCAATAGTGTACTTTGCCAACTGCCCTGAAGGCCCGTTCAGTGAATATTCGCAGCCATGCGTAGCCCAGGGCAGGCCCAGTAACAGGTGCTTTACGTTTTGCTCCTGTAGCTTTTTTTCCAGCATTTCACTTAGTTCATAGTTCACATGCGCATCGTTGCCTCCATGTATCAGCAAGGTCGGTACCGTTTGCGCGGTTACATAGTTTATGGGCGATGCGTCATTATATTTTTGCGGCACAACCCTATCACTGCCACCGAAAAAATCTTCCATCACTTTTCGGGTATCCATCACCAGCGGATTATCAGGATGGTTGTAAGCCCATGTCATATCTGTAGGGCCATAGAAGTCCACCACTCCTTTTATGCCTGGCTGATGCAACGTATAAGCCGCTTCCAGTACTATTTGGCCACCCGCAGATCGTCCAAGTAGCACAAAGTTATTAGTATCCACATTCAGTTCTGCTGCATGGCTTTTCAGGTAGTTGAGCGCAGCATCCATATCTTCAATAGGCGCAGGACTTTTATACGTAGGGGCCAGCCGGTAATTGATACTTGCCACGTTATACCCCTGTCTGGCCAGGTACCAGTTGATGTCCGGCAGTTGCTGGCTATTTCCGGCCCGCCATGAGCCCCCATGAGCCACAACTACACAAGGTCTTGCACCAGGTTGTTGCGCTTTGTAAAAATCTAATGTCAGGTCAATACCCGTGTGCCTCGCATACAGGTAAGTAGTATAAGGGACTTCTTCAGCGCCTATACCACTTATCATCCGCCAAAATGCAAATGGTGTTTCCTGGTGTAGTCCGGAGAGGTTAGTAGTCCCGGTGCCAAAAACGTTTTCAAACCGTTGTTTCAGATTATGCCCTACAAGGTATGCGCCGGAAACAGGATACAGGAAAAAAATAAATGAAATGCTGCCGATGATCATTCCCGGCCTTCTATATTTTGCCACAGTAAGTGTCCATATCATTAGCAAGAGAACTATACCTAAGAATATCCATGGAAATTCTGTTACCATGATAGAGACATACCATGTGTATTCTGAAGGGGTAGGGAAAACGGCCAACAATGATAGTAAGAACAAAAAGACGATCAGGATAAAACGCAGCATAAAAATCCTTTGCTTTTTAAAACATAGCTTTTTAAAGGTACACATTCCGGATTGTTAATGCTTTTACTCCACCGGCTGCGCAATAAATGACAAGCATTACAAATGGAAAATAAAAAGATCGGCTCGATATAAATTTATGATTCACCCCTGTGCGAACCTAAGTATGTAGAAATCCCACTTTTTTGAAAATAAGTCAAACAGCATATAGAAATAATATATACAGGCTTTTTTAGACCTATCTCGCGTTAACGAGAGTGTTATGGCATGGTTATTACCTATTATATTTTTTATTGTGAAAATTAATTCACAATGCAATAATATTAAAATGAATATTAAACTACGCAATGCTTTAACCGCTCTTGTTCTTTTTTTGACGCCCGGTGTGAATTATGCGCAAGCACCTACTTTGGGCCATGCCGCAGGTTTTGTACTCTTCACTACCAATGGCGCATTGACCGGTTCTGGAACAAAGTACCTTACACATCTCACGGGGAATGTAGGGGCTAATCTCGCAGGCAGTGTTACTGGTTTTGGTAACGTGGATGGCGTGATTCACCAGTTTGATGTTGCAACCAAGCAATGTGCACCTGATGTGATCAGTCTGTATACGCAACTGAGCACTGCCATACCCACCGCACCCTTGGCCAGTCCCTTCGGACTCGGCAACACCCTTGGCGCCGGAGTATATAAGGCAGTAGGCGCCGCAACATTAAGTTCAGACCTTATTTTAGACGGAGGGGGTGACCCCAATGCCCTGTTTATTTTTCAAATTGGCGGCGTACTGACAACAACTTCTTCATCCAAGATCAAACTGATCAATGGAGCGCTTGCATGTAACGTATTTTGGCAAGTGGGCGGTGCTGTAAACGTGGGTACAGGGACTACACTCAGGGGAACTATCGTTGCCAACGGCCAGATCGATATGACGAGCACATTGGATACGCTGGAAGGAAGAGCGCTGGCTCTTAATGCAGCGGTTTTGGTAAGCCAGTTAGTTGCATATACGCCAATAGGCTGCGGAAGTCCTTTACTGACGGGGCCGCTGGCTCCGGCGCTGGCTTCAACAGGTACTTATGGCGTATTTTCAAGTATAGGTGCCGTTACAAGTACCACGGTAACTTACGTCATTGGTGATGTCGGGGCGAATTCCACCACACCTACAGGTTTCGATCCTTTAAATGTAACAGGTACTATTCATCATATGGATGCCTCCACAGGTGCAGCGGCAGCAGATCTCACAAACGTCTATAATTATCTGGTTGCTATGCCTGCCGATATCAATTTATTGGATCCTGCAGATTTTGGACATGATCTGGTGCTTACCCCTCATGCTTACCAAATGACAGGAATAACGCAGTTTACCGGTAATGTTTACCTGAATGCGGAAGGTGATGCCAATGCAGTATTTGTTATCAAAGTGAATGGTTCTTTTACTTCGGACGTTTTAGCCAAAGTTATGTTGATCAACGGGGCGCAGGCGAAAAATGTGTATTGGAAAATTGACGGCGCGGTTGACCTTTTTTCAGGTACTCTTTTCAACGGAACAATGGTTGTTGCCGGTGCTATTTCCCTCGAGACCGGCGATACACTTATCGGAAGAGCGCTTACTATCAACGGCGCTGTAGCTATTAATGCAAGTTATATTGGCGCTACGCCATCAGTTTGCACTGCACCCCCTATAAGTGGTACGAAAAATATTTGTCCGGGTAATACAACCGTACTGACCGACGCTACAACAGGTGGAACCTGGTTGAGCGGTAATCCTTCTGTAGCAACTATTGATTCCAATACCGGAATGGTTACTGGTATAGCGCCTGGCAATGCAAACATTCAATACACAACCACTGCAGGTTGTATTGCTACCGATACTTTCAGGGTCAATTCGTTACCATCCTTAATATCAGGACCTAATAATGTATGTGTTGGCAGTTCAATAACATTAAGTGATAGTACGTCTGGTGGTTCATGGAGCAGCAGCAATACTTCGCTTGCAACGGTAGGTAGTGGTTCCGGTGTAGTTGCCGGAATAGCCAACGGCGCTCCTGTAATATCTTACGCAATACCCGGCGGCTGCGCAATAACAACAATTATTAATGTAGGCCCATCGGCCAATACCATAAGCGGCTCGTCAAATGTATGTATTGGTGCAACAATCACCTTAACAGATACCGTTGCAGGAGGTACATGGAGCCGCAGCAATGGCCATGCTTTGGTTATTGGTAACCTGGTGACGGGTGTTTCAGCAGGCATTGATACTATCAGTTATTCTTATTCAGGCGCATGTGGCGCGGTTACGGCCACAAAAACAGTAACTGTGGATTCAGCAACTGATGCAGGTACGATCACCGGTGCTCCGGCAGTTTGTATTGGCGGCACTATAGCACTGGCAGATGCCGTACCGGGCGGTACATGGGGCGGTAGCAATTCCAGTGCGTTGGTTAGCGGCAACCTGGTGACAGGTGTTTCAGCAGGCATTGATACGATCGCATATACAGTTACCGGTTCGTGTGGTACCGGTATTGCAACAAAAATTGTGAACATAAATACTGCAAACAGCGCAGGTACAATTACCGGTCTTTCAACTGTATGTCCGTCTGCGACAATTAGCTTAACTGATCTGACAACAGGCGGTATATGGAGCAGCAGCAATACAACGGCTACGGTTTCGGGCGGTGTTGTTACCGGACTTACACCCGGTACAGATACTATACGGTATTTTGTTGCCAGCGGATGTGGATTTGCAACTGCTACAAAAACTGTTACTATTAACGCTCTGCCAAATGCAGGCAGTATCAATGGCGCTTTGAGTGTGTGCGTTAGTGCAACAATAGCATTATCAGACGCAATAACAGGCGGTATGTGGAGCAGCAGCAATGCGACCGCGGCGGTTGGCTCTACAGGTATGGTCACCGGTGTTGCAGCAGGTACAGATACAATCATGTATTCTGTTACTAATGTCTGTAGTACAGCAATGACTATGAAAACAATCACTGTGAATCCATTACCTGTAGCAGGTAGTATCACAGGTAGTGCTAGTGTGTGTGTCGGCGTTGCCATTACATTAACGGATAACGCACCGGGTGGTCTATGGAGCAGCAGCAGTAGCAAGGCGCTGGTTTCAGGTGGCGTTGTTACCGGTATATCGGCTGGATTGAATACGATCAGTTATTCAGTCACTAATATATGTGGTACGGATGTGGCGATAAAAACAATTACTATAAATCCATTACCTGATGCTGGTAAAATAACCGGTGCATCAGCTGTATGTATTGGTGCATCTATCACACTGACAGATATGACAACAGGCGGCGTATGGAGCAGCAGCAACGTTAATGCAACAGTGGTTGGTGGTGTTGTTACCGGCATCATTGCAGGTACAGGCAGCATTAATTATGCTGTCACCAATATTTGCGGTATTGCCAACACAACTTCAACGATAACAATTAACCCGCTTCCTGCGGTACCGGTCATTGGTTTATCTGCCGCCGCTTCTGTTTGCGACAGTGTATTTTTCCAGAATTTCGGTGCAGCAACATTACCTCCTTCAGGAGTAAGATATAGCTGGAGTGCGGTCAATGCAATGATCTCAGATACAGGCAGCACTACTCAGTATGCGCTTGTGAACTTCAAAAATCCAGGCGTTGCAGTCATAACGCTTACGTCTACTGGTATGAATAACGGCTGTAAGCAAAATAGCGCTGCATTTTCTGTGAATGTAGGTACTGACCGGGCTGACGTACCTCCGGAAGTGATTTATTTTACTAAATCATTTGTTTGTCTTCAAAATGATGAGGAGGCCTACCAGTGGGGTTACGACGATGCCACAACCTTAGCGCCTACAACAATTCAGGGCGAAACCAACCAGGATTATGTGATTAGCAATCCGGACCAGGTAAATAATAAATATTGGGTTAAGGTTACGCACAATGGCTGCACTCAAAAGGCTTATTATATCAAGCCTTCAGGAGCAGCAATGAAAACCAGTTACACTGATGTCACTGTTTCTCCCAATCCCGCAAAGGACAATATCACTGTACAGATAAACACCAATGAACCCGGTAATATGCAGGTAGAAGTATGGAACATGCTCGGACAAAAGCTGTATGCAGCAGCAACAGGCAATACAGCACAGGTCGACGTTTCGCGCTTCCCTGCCGGTATCTACCTGCTTGTATCTTATCGCGATGGTGTGAAAATATCTTCAGCAAGGTTTGTTAAGAACTAAACATTCAATATTAAAATCAACAAAACATAAAGAGATGAAAAAAATAATTTTACTGCTAATATCTGCTTGCGGTATAATGTCAGCTTACGCACAAGCTCCAGTCGCAAAAAATTACGCTACGGATGCTGATCTGTCAAGATGGGTATTGGATGTAAACTTCCTCGGAGGCGGCTATACCCAGCAAATGCAAACGCCAAATACGCCGGGCTACCTGAATGGTGTTAATATAAATGCCGGAACTCTTGGTTTTAAGAACGGAATGGCGATGGGCGGCGATGCTCAGATTGGTTTCTTCTTCGGAAAAAACCGCCATTGGGGCATAGGTACAGGACTAATGTACCTGAGAGAATCGGGCGATGTTACACTTGATAACTTCCATGCAGAATACCAGTCAACTGATGCTGCAGGGAATATATTCAGGCAGGTTGTAACGGGCAATAATATTGATGAGCAGGTGAAAATCGACAATTTCAATATTCCCCTTGTGTTGAAATATAAGAAACGCTTTTCCAAACATTGGGGCTTCACCGGAGACGCAGGGTTGTTATTCAACCTGCAGATGAAAAACGAGTATAAAACAAATGCTTCCCTTGATTATGAAGCCATCTACAAATTTACAAACAACGGCGATGGCAGCCAGACCGCGGTGTACGACAATTCACCAACACCTGCCAATGGCGACTTTTTGATTACAAAAGATCAGTACTTAAAAAACAATCAAGATGGAAATGTGCAGAACTATTTCAATACAAAAAGTGGCCAGGGCTATAGTGTCGGTTTGGGCGTTAATCCCAATCATACAACCGGATCTGTTTCTTATGCGACTGGGTCGGTAGGCTTTTTATTCCAGCCATCGGTCAATTACTTTTTCTCAGACAAGGTCGCGTTGAATCTGGGTGGATATTATTTGTACCAGCCATTTAACAATACAGTAAGCAGTGGCTATACACTCACTAATAAACCCGGCGACTATAGTTCGGTTTTAAATTCTGAGTCGCATACAACAACCCAATCTTATGGGCTTAACCTTGGCCTGCGCTTCTTTTTAGGCAGGAAACAACCCCCATTAAAGATCACGTCAATCGACCCTATCGAACCAACACAGTGTGGTTTATGCGACGGCGGTATGGTGCTGCATGGTCTGCGCCCAGGCAAACCGGTTACTGTTAATTATTCAAAAGATGGCATTGCGCAAACAGCCTTTACAGGTAATGTGGAAGCAAATGGTTCTGTAAAAATACCTGCATTGTGTGCAGGTGCCTATACAGGTATTGATGCCAAAATGCACAGGCGCAGTACATCCGGCAACCCCGTAACTCTTGTGCCGCCGCCAACAACGATATCTTCTGAAAATGCCAGCAATCCATCAGCGCCCGGCGCTTGCGATGGTACGATTACTATCAATGGTTTAAACGCAGGACAGACCGTTGTGATAAATTCTATGCGTAACGGCACGCCACAACCATCAACTACCGTTGTTGTACCCGCCGGAAGATCCATTGTCTTAACCGGTCTTTGCGAAGGAAGCTATACGGGAATAATGGTTAACGGAGCACAGTGTGCTGCGATTTCTTCGGCCAACGGGGCTGATATTACGCTTACAGCGCCCGCACCGCCACCACCGCCTGCTCCGGTAGTTGTTGAGGAGAAAATAGATATCTCAACACCTATACTGTTCGACTTTAACAAGATCACTGTTCACAGAATTTCATATCCTGTTTTGGAAGAAGCAGCTAAAGAGATGAACGAAGATAAGTCCACAACAATAACCATTAATGGATATACAGACATTGTTGGTTCCAGTGCTTATAATAAAACACTGTCAATCGAACGTGGTAATTCAGTTAAAAATCAACTTGTCAAAATGGGTGTTAGTCCACGCAGGATGAAAGTTGTAGGCCATGGTAAAAAATCTCCGGTAGGAGACAACAGCACTCCTGAAGGAAGAGATAAAAACAGGCGCGCCGTGATGAACAAAAACTAAACTGCAACACCATACGAAATGAAGAAGGCTACTCCGAAAGGGTAGCCTTCTTTTATAGTATTAGGAGCGATTCGCAGACAACTTTAGTGTACTGCAAATGAGTTTAAATTCTAATTAATAGTGTTATATACTGGTTATCAATTAGTAACAATAAAAATAAATGCTATTGCTACTATAAATCCAGTATCTTTATAAAAACACAGAAGGGTAACACTTTCTTACACAGATATCCCAAATCATAAAAATCAATCGAACTTTTTTCAATAAAATCGAGTGATTTCATTTCTCTGTTTTTCTATTTTTAATTGCATATAGTCTACTGAACTATACCTCTTAATATTTGCACCCTTTCCCTCGTAGTCGCCTTCGTTCATACTAAAATTATAATAATGGAAATAATACCCGGACATTCCGAGCTGACCTTAGCTGCGGAAGTGATAATTGTTAATAAGGAGCTGGTTTTTCAAAATGAAGAAAAAGAAAAAAGAGCCGCTGAACTGATCATTGCCAATGAAGAGCTGGTTTTTCAAAACGAAGAAAAAGAAAAAAGAGCGGCCGAATTGATCATTGCTAATAAAGAACTGGTTTTTCAAAATGAAGAAAAGGAAAAACGAGCTGCAGAACTGATCATTGCCAATAAAGAACTGGTTTTTCAAAACGAAGAAAAAGAAAAAAGAGCCGCAGAATTGATCATTGCTAATAAAGAACTCGCTTTTCAAAATACTGAAAAAGAAAAAAGAGCGGCAGAATTGATCATTGCCAATAAAGAACTTGCTTTTCAAAACGAGGAAAAAGAAAAAAGAGCCACCGAATTAGCCCATGCAAACAGGCTAAAAAGCAATTTTCTTGCTAATATGTCACATGAATTACGCACACCAATGAATGCAATAATAGGTTTTTCAGAATTGCTCATAGATAAAAAAGTGGGAGACCTCAATGAAAAACAACTTGATTACCTCAGCGATATTTATTCAAGCGCGGCCCACCTGCTACAGTTAATTAACGATGTATTGGATATTGCGAAAATTGAAGCCGGGAAAATTGAAATGACCATAGAATCATTCAACATAACAGAGGCTATTGAAGAGGTCATCAAAATACTGAAACCAATCGCTGATAAAAAGAATGTTTCTATTTCATGCTGTCTCACAAAAGAAATACATACCATAACTCTTGATAAAAGTAAGTTCAAGCAAATACTTTACAACCTTATTTCCAACGCGATCAAATTCAATAATACAGAAGGGGCCATAAGTGTAGAAACAGAAACTTACGGTAACGATTGTTTCGAAATGCAGGTAAAAGACAGTGGTATTGGCATCGCTCAGGAAAACATGGGTAAATTATTCATCCCTTTTGTGCAGCTTAATTCAGCAGGCACAACTGAAGGGACTGGCCTGGGACTGGCCCTTACTAAAACAATCGTGGAGTTGCATGGAGGAACCATCAATGCCAAAAGTATAGAGCGCAAGGGTTCTGTTTTTTCTGTGATAATGCCCATCAAGATCATGAGAAAAATAATTTAGCCGTACAATGAACAGGAAAATACAAATAATGATAGTTGAAGACCATCCCGTAAATCTGAAGCTGGTAAGGGACCTTCTTGAAATGGACGGGTTTGAAGTTATTTCATGCCCGGATGCAGAAGATGCGCTGCGATGTTTGAAAAGCGGCAACCCCGACATGATACTGATGGACGTGGGGCTCCCTGGTATGAACGGCCTTGAGCTTACACAGATATTAAAAGCCGACGAAAAAACTAGAAACATAAAAATTGTCGCGGTTACTGCTTTTTCTATGAAAACAGATAGAGATAAAGTAATGGATGCCGGATGTGATGGCTATATAAGCAAGCCTATTAATACACGAAAATTTACAGAACAAATTCTTCAATTATTGAAATGCTAACCATGGAAAGACAAAGTATATTGCTGGTTGATGATAGTCCTAAACTATTGAAGCTGGGTAAAGCAATTTTTGAATCCGGCGGGTATAATGTAATCACTGCCAATGACGGAGTGGAAGCGCTCAATACATTATCAAATTATACGGTTGAACTGGTAGTAACGGATATACTCATGCCGAATATGGATGGCTACTCACTCTGTTATAACATCAGGAATAATGTAAAAACAAGGGATATTCCGATAATCGTTTATTCCGCTACCTACCTTTCTCAAAGCGATGAGGCATTGGCCCTGGAGATCGGTGCTGATCTGTTTATCCGGAAGCCCGCCGCAATGAACTTTCTGCATAGTTCAGCCAGAGACCTTATTGCTAAACCCAGGATACGCAGACATAAAACAAATAGCCACCATGAATTATTAGATGTAACACGCAAATACAACTTCAAGCTGATAGAAAAACTGGAGCAGAAAAACGAAGAGCTGGAAAAAGCGCAGGCCAAACTGATACACAATGAATTACACCTGAAGCACGCACAGACCATAGCTCACCTGGGCAGTTGGGAACTTAATTTCTCAACAGGGGTGGCTGTGTGGTCTGAAGAAACTTGCAGGATCTACGGACTCTCTCCTGAAGAAAATTTGCAAACCTACGATACATGGATCTCCATGATCCATCCTAACGACGTTGGGCACATAATGCAGGTAAACAATGTAGCCAGGGAAACTTTAAGCAATGCCGCATATCACCACCGGATAATACGAAAAGATGGTATAGTCAGGTACGTGTTTTCGGAGGCGCATTTTGATATCGATAAAGATGGTGCACCTATCGGGCTGCATGGCGTGGTACAGGATGAAACAGAAACAAAAGAGGCGGAGATGGAGCGAACAAAAATGATAGCTGACATTGTACAGCGCAATGAAGACCTGGAGCAGTTTTCTTATATTATATCGCACAACCTTCGCGCCCCGGTAGCTAATATCCTTGGTTTAGTCAATATCATTCAAACTACTGATCTCAATAAGGAAGAAAAGAAAATGGCTACAGATTATCTCAAAATAGCTGCTGAGAACCTGGATAAAACAATAATGGACATCAACGTTATACTGGAAATAAATAATAAAGTCAGTGAAAAAAGAGTAACGGTAACATTTACAGAACTTCTGAATGAAATTAAATCCAGCCTTGATAATGTTATCAGAAATGAGAAAGCCAGCATAACAGGCGACTTTTCAGCAATAGCAGGTATGATAACGCTTAGGGGCTATTTATACAGCATTTTTCTGAATCTTATTTCAAACAGCATAAAGTACAGGCGGCAAGGCACACATCCGGAAGTAAAAATCACCAGCTCTATTGTCAACGACAAAATCCGTATTACGTTCCAGGATAACGGCATGGGTATTGACCTGGAAAAAAACAGTAAAAAGCTGTTTGGTTTATATAAGCGATTCCACCTGCATGTAGACGGTAAAGGAATGGGATTATATATGGTCAAGACCCAGGTGGAGTCTCTGGGTGGAAAGATAAATGTGTCCAGCGAAGTAAATAAGGGAACTGAATTCAGGATCGAATTTGATTTAATAAGGGCCTGAACCTGCGGCCACCCGGCTATGACCAGATGGCCGTACAGAGCATGAATCAGTTCGCAGTAAAATATTCTTTTACAAAAGCATGCTGCTCATTTTCTGTCATCTTATCTGCCGGCTTTATTTCAATTTTTATTTTTTCGAAGTGGCTGTCAGCCCGCAGGAGATTAAATAATTCCACTTTAGCGTCTGTAGGGCCGAAAAGTAATACTTCATCATACTTTGATATTTCCTTGCCCAGCTCTTTGTAGTAGGCCGACTCCTCGTGCTGCTCCCTATTGTGCATCAGGCTTTCGCCCTTGCTCAAATCGTGAGCTTCGGCTTCATTGGTAAATTTTGATCCCATTACTTTCGTCTCACGGCTGTCTATGGTAAATTCCATTAAATGCGCACTTGCGTGATCCATCCAGATACCTAATTTTTTTTGCGTTGTCATGTTGGTGATTGATTTGTGAAAATGATACTTATGATAAGAATGGCAGCGTAGTGCCAGTAAACTATAGACAATAATTATACCACAAAAGCGAGACCCTCCTACACCAAAAGGCTACGGCGCCCTCCTGCGCAAAAAAGCTTTGGCGGACGAAGGGCAAAGGCGAAAATGCTTTACTGCCTATCGGCACAACAACTTGTACAGATTTTTTTCAATGTCCAATTTCCTGATAATTGCTCACATTAGCGTTGATAATCAGTGTCTTATACGACTTTTTTGCACTTGCGGGTATTGCGGTTTTTCTTCCGGTTTCTGCGGCCGGCTCACCTACGCAAAAAGTTACGGTCGGCAGGCACTTTCCAGACAGCCCACCCTGAAAAACGAGTTTTAGTTTACAGTGGTAGAATTGTACAGATTCTTTTTCCAGCGTTCAATTCCTGGTTTTTGCACACCTTGTTATTGATAATCAATCATTTTGTGTGCAATTTCCTGTTTCAACAGGTGGAAAAGTGTACAAAAACTGGACAAAAGTGAACAAAAACTGAACCCACCTACGCAAAAAGCCGCTTCGGTCGGCAGGCAAAAAGTGGACCCTCCTACGCCGAAAAGGCTACGGCGGGCGAAGCAAAAAGTGGACCCACCTACGCAAAAGCGGCTCCGGCCGGCAGGCACTTTGTCCAATTTGTCTGTGGGGGGTATCGTTCCAGAAATAGCTTACACCCTGGTTGGGTAATCCTGATCTTTGGTTACCTGGTCTATTACGCTGCAAAGATCGGGTAGGGATTTGTGAAAAGGAGTTAATGGGAGATATATTTATTGGGCGTAAGCGAGGTTTATTAATGGCGTTTCAAATGCCGATCCGGGGTATCCTCGGCGCAGACGAGGACAAGCCGAAGTAGTCTTTATTTTGTCAATATTTATCTCACCATTGCTTGATAGAGACGCTCAGTCCAATTTTCACTATCAAGATTTGAAACACAAATTCCCCCTACTGGTTGCCATCCTTGTTTTATCATTTCATTGACCTGCTTTACAAATAAGTCTCTGTTTTTTTCGTATCCCTGAGCCTCGTTTAAAGCTTCACCTAAAACACTAGTCGTTTCTGTAACTAAAGTATATTCACGCATCATGTGAAATTGTTTTAGTAAATTTAAAACAAACTGTTCATAAAATTATAATTTTTGTTACTATGCGTGTAAGTGAGTATTTATGCCAAAAATTACTTGCATGAGGAGTATCCTTGGTGCAGACAAGGACAAGTCGGGTATGGATCAATACCATACTGCTGTTGTTCATTACGCTGCTGCCTTTTCCCACACACCTTATGGGCCTGTACCCGGAGCAGCCACTGATGGTGGCGTTATGGGGTGGTATTGTCGGCTTGTCGAGTGATACGATAACCTGTTGAATTGCGTTGAGGTCTTCAATAAAAGAGTTCGAAAGTTGTCCAGTCGCCCCGACATTTTAAGAAGCTTCGCATTTTGTGAAACTTTTCTTTTTTCTCAAAGATGCAGATATAATAAGGTTCAGCGTTCCTTTTTATTCCTCCATTTGCCGATGTTTTTACTCCTTATTTGGTAGTGCGCAGAATCGGACTCGATAAACATCACATCATTAGATATGGAATTAACCGAGATTTTCTGACATCTCCTTAGCGGGGTAACCGATAGTCGAGTAGTCAATATACTTTCCTTCAAAACCCATTATTTTCAAAAGAGCTCGGTTAAACAGCGATGTATAAGCGTGTGTGAGGTTCAAGTACTTTTTTATGGCCGCTTCATTTATTTCGATTGAGGAGTGCGTCATAGAGTTTCTTGCCAACAACGCCGCGTTTTCCTTCGAATTTTTAGTAACATTGAGACCCAAATCTTCAGAAAATAACCTAATTTTCTCTCCCATGCCTAAGGAAAAAGGATTTTCTAGCTTGTTCAATATTCGATTCTTAAATTCAAATTTGTCTAGGACAGTTTCCAATCCCATTTTAACTTCCTTTATAAGTCGGTAGTATTCTTTTTTCTCAAGGTTGCCGTATTTTTTTATTAGTCCTCTTGAATTAATATGGTCTTCTGCCAACCTCTCGAAACCACTTGCAAGTATTGGTAAATTTGTACCTATTGGCAATTCCTTTGCAGTCCAATATTTCCAAAGAACGTCACTTAAGTTCAAAGAGTCCCGCAATTTCAAGTATACAGGAATTACTTGGATTAAATACTTTTCCAACGCCAACCGATCAGAATGCCAATCAAACTCAATGGGTGGCTGCACTGTCGAGTTGCATTTTGATATTACGTTGTCTCCGCTTGGGCTTTGTGCAATTTTCTTTACTACATTCTCATTTTTGTCTAACCAGGTTTCACCAATTTTAATAAGAGGCATCCCGATAATAAAACTCACTATTTCTGAAATGCCTTCTCGTATTCCATTTGGAGGGATACTCTTATTTCTGCTATTGTATTCGATTTGAATGCCGCCAGCCCACTCCGGAAGATATTTCTTATCAATTTTTTGAATAATAAAATCCATATCTTCCGTTATTATCTGCATATAATCACCCCCAGACCCGCTTAATTTCTGAAGGATCTTTTCGGGATGTTCTTCAATTCCAATCCTACCTCGTCTTTTTATGTATTTTATTTCTTTACTCCTTCCTGTTGTTCGTGGATATAAAAAATTAGTCTTACCAGTAAGATAAAATTCCAAAATTGTTTCAAATGGCTTTGGATTGAGAATATGAGTTTCACTTATATATGAAAAGAAAACATCTGATTGGAATGAATGTTGTGCATTAGGAGGTAAGGACACTGGCGTAAAAGTTGACCTCGAAATAAAAAGCTGGTCGATTTGATAACTTAAAGATCGATAACCATCGTAGCCAGTTACATTCTCGCCTTTAATGATTTCGCCGGCTTGCTTACCCTGATCCTCTATGTATTCCAGATCATTCTCTGCATTTGTAACTCCGGAAATTTTACCCTTTAATTTGTATTCGTTATCTCTAAAAATCTCGAAAATGGTGTTTTCCGGTAACGCGTAAATTTTATGTTGACACAAGATATTTGAGAAAGACAGAGGCCATATTAATGACTCCCACTCTAAATAGTCGACAAAGCAATCATTGTGCATTTCATTTTATTTATCAAACAAAAGTAATAAAGCAGCTATATTTAACGCAGTTCTTTTTTTCTTCGTCAGTGACAAACATCTCATTTGTTAGATGTTGCACAATGAGGCAATGAGTTTCTCATCTATTTGTCCTTTATACGTGATGATTTAATATTAATACCTCCACATGTTGGCATTAGGGTTTGTATAGATGACTTAACGACTGCGTCAAACCAATTGCTACTAAAAGGGGATGTATAAACCTCGCCAAATAGCTTATTCAAATCCAAAGGAACACCAGTCCCAACCTCGTAAAAAGGAACTTTTAACCTACTTCCATCAGGTGTAGTTTCAACCCGATATTGATGTAACAGAATAGCTCTCAACTCACTTTCATAACTATATGGTGTCCTCTTGTTAGTAGAAACAAAAAATTGGTCTATCTGTCCAATCTTTGGCGGTTCGTAGCCAACTTTTCCAAGGTAGATTTGTAAGGAACTACCTTCCAATGCTTGCCTGAGGTTGCCTATGGTAGTTTTAATAGCGACCCCGTCCGTGCTGCCTCTTAAGTAAATCTTCCACATTGCATAAACTTCATTATCACTAACTGTCCAAGAGTTTGCTAATGTTCCTCCCTTGTATGTCTCAATATTTGCATAGTATTCGTCCACCCAAGCATCTACTTCAGCCTTTGTAGAATATGGGGCAGTGTTCGTCCTATACTTTAATAGGTCAAATCGGTTCTCCTCCCACAGCGTTCCCTCATTCTCATCCGAATACTTATCAAGACGCTTAAAGAAAAGCTCCTTGTTCAATAACAATGAATAGAATGATGCAAAGTCCAGATACCTCCAAATTGCTTTGCTATCGTCTAACGTCTGTCCTTTTATATCTCTTATCATAGCAGTGTCAAGATTGTTCCTAAGATACAATACATCCCAATTTATCCACCCATCATTCATTTTTTTGCAACTTTATATTAAGAGCGTTTGTATGAAAGTGCGTTAGATACCTGACTTGATAACTGGAATCAGAAAAAGGCCGTAGTTATTAATATGGCTACCCTAGAAAGCCGCTCCGGCAACCTGGTAGACCTGCTGCACGGGTTTATAGCCGAAAATCGCAAGAATGACGAAAAAGGACCTCTAAAGAAAGTTATCTCCAATCTGAAGAAAGCAGGAAAACTCAAATGAACCTCATTAGTATAAAGTAGGACTAGTGTTTATTCCACATTGAGTCTGAAATCCTGGAGCATGTAGTTGCCACAAATTTTCATAAGATCGCTCTTCGCACTGTTTCTCCGCTCTCATTTTTTGTCGGGGAGGCTGGACACCTTTCGAAGTCTTTTGTTGAAGACCTCAACGCAATTAAACACATAATTACATCACTCAACATTGATTTGCACAACCCATCATAAATCGACATAAATCAGCACAACTTGGAATTAGGTTGACTGGACGGGTTTCGAACTAACTTTCGTATTCAGTAGTTTTTAAGGTCAATTTTGAAATTAGTTTTACCTTTATGTTAATATACGTTGATCTGCGTTTTAAAATAGAAAAATGAAAAAATGGAACATCTTCGAAGGGCTTCTAAAATGGGCTTTCACATGGATGATTGCGTCAATCCCCATTCTTTTTGCAGTAATTAAACAATCTTTAACCGACAACACAATAAACCTTTCTGAGCTTAACCCAGAATTATCAATTATTGGAATTGTTATGCTTGCGGAACCATTAGGTAGGCTTGTTACAACAAAAACAAAAAACACATACTCCTTTATTCTAACAATTTGTCTTTTGATATTCATTATTATGTCTTCATTCCTTGTTTCTATTGGTCTAATGCAAGGTGATTTAAAAAATAATATCAGATATACATCATCAGAAATAGTCAATATTATTTCCTCCTTTATTTTAGGAGCAACTACTGTAATACACTCAACAATTAATAAAAAAAATACATCAGACTAGGATGGCCCTTGTATTTATTTTATCGATTCCAATTTTGCTTGTATTCATTGCCGCTTTAAGCGTAGCAGTGGAATATTACAATAAACGCAATGGAAGAAATTAGTACAAAGAAATCTATGACTTGTGTGTTTTCTCATCCTGAATATATACATGAATTATTGTTGCTCCGCCAAGGATAAAAGCGCATACAAGAAAAATGAAAGATTCAATTTCAAATCTTTTATAATAATCCTCCTTACAGATTAGGCTTTCCATCGGCATCTCTGCCTGACTATAGCAATATGCGCATAGTATCAGATTTATCACAATTAATATTGATAAAAATAAGGACGTAATATTCTTTTTTTTGGAAACAATTATTTCAACTAAAGGTTCAGATAGTGTTACGATTGAGACCCAAAACAGCTCTCCAGACGATGCAATTTTATTTATATCAATAACCCCATTTTGATTGTACATCGTAAATGCATGCAAATACACAGGCAATATTGCAATCATGCAAGTAAATATCCATCTTAATATGTGATAAGATAATGACATCAAAAAAATATATTCCAAGGTAAGTTAAAAAAATAAAAGAAGCTAACAGTCTTCATTTTGCTCTACTAATTTAAAAAAGCCACTCAAGGGGCAAGATACATTATATAATGTATGAGGTAATGGTAAAATGGGAACAATCAGGCCAAACAATTCCTAGTTGTGCCTAATTATTCCCATTTGTTCGGAGTTATTCCGAGTTGTTCTAAGTCGGGAAGACAGGATTCGAACCTGCGACCACACGACCGGCAGTATAGTTTGGAATAGTTTTCTCAAAAGCGATCTCCGGGCTTATTTTTTGTGATGTGTATGAATTTTAGTATTTTTGTGTATAAAGTTATGCCAAATGAGAACAAATATTGTGCTGAACGAACAGTTAGTTGAAGAGGCGATGCGGTTGAGCGATTCCCATACAAAAAAGGAAGTGGTGGATCGGGCTCTTCAAAATTTTGTTGCCTACCTAAAACGCCAGAACATGAAAAAAATGTTCGGAAAAGTGAAATGGGAAGGTGATCTGAAAAAAATGCGTGAAGCATGAGCAAAGTGCTTGTTGATACTTCTGTGTGGATCGACGCATTGAATGGCAATAAAACCAGACAAACAATATTGCTGGATCAACTGATTGATGAGGGCGCATCTGTTGTACTTTGTCCAATGATCGTCCAGGAAATTTTGCAGGGTATTAAAGAGGATAAAGACTTCCGCGAGGTGAAGAATAATTTATCGGGGTTTGAAATGCTCAGTATTGATTCATTAGAAGCTGCGTATGGCGCCGCTTCTTTGTACAGAAACGCCCGAAAGCATGGCGTTACTATCAGAAAAAGCAATGACTGCCTGATTGCTTTCTATTCCATTTTTTGTAAAGTTGCGCTGCTTCATAATGATGGAGATTTTAACAGGATAGCGGAATACTCGCCCCTAAAAGTATTGAATCCCTAAGCATGAAGGAGTTAGATACATAGTCAATAGCCAGAATCAGAAAAAGGCCGTAGTTATTAATATGGCTACCCTAGAAAGCCGCTCCGGCAACCTGGTAGACCTGCTCGACGGACTTATTGCAGAATCTCGTAAGAATGACGAAAAAGTACCCTTAAAGAAAGTTATCTTCAATCTGAAGAAAGCAGGAAAACTCAAATGAACCTCATTAGTATAAAGTAGGACTAGTGTTTACTCCACATTGAGCCTGAAATCCTGGATCATGTAGTTGCCGTCCTTGAGGCGCATGAGCATGTACACATTGTACTTAAGGCCATTAGTCATGGTGCAGGTGCAGATAATGAACTTGGAAGTATTGTCGGGAGAACCGTTGTCATTCACATCTAACTCCTTAGGGATGTTTTTATCAAAGAAATCTTTGAGTACTACTTCTGCCTGGTTGCGGCTGTAGATGGACTGGGCATTGTTGATGGTAAGCGGCACAAAGTTGTCGAAGTACTTGACCATATCGGAAACACGGTCGTTGCGAATAGCATTGGTCATGTCTTCTATGGGACTACGCGTACTCTGCGCATGCATAGCATGAACTGCCAGCATACAAGTTATTAACAGTAAGTATTTTCTAAAGTAAGGTTTCATTTCAATAGCACATACCATTTAGTCTCTGTAAAGATAAAGCAAAATTCAAGCCAATTATCTGTTATAGAACAATGTAATTAAAAATAAATACATAGAGTTTAATCGGCTCCGGTATAGGTAACTAATAGTACAGCAAATTTTAAGCCAAACTTTTCATTTTGAAGAAAAAAGTTGAAAAAAGTGAGTATCTACGTTTAAACCTTTGCTATATTTTTTTGTTATCAATGTGTTATCAGCGGCCAAATCTTTAAGAAAGAGCAGTAGGGAGTAGTGTATTAATCGAATCAAAATGTAAATTAGGCCAGCAATTCGCAGGGTTTAAGGCCGGTGACGCGCTTGAAAGCGGTACTGAAATGAGATATGCTGCTATAGCCGAGCGTATTGGCAACATCAGTGACGGAAAGGCCCTGTACCTGCAGCAGTTCTTTCGCCTTGGCTATACGTAGCTCCTGCTGGTACTCATGTATGGTCTTACCAAAGAGGGCTTTAAAACCTTTCTTGAGGTAACACTCATTCATAGCCACCTTGCGGGAGAGCTCGCGGATGGTGTGGGGCTGGTCGATATGCTGCTCAATAATGAGGCGGGCGGCAAGTATTTTTTCCCGCTCGGAATCGTGGGCAAGAAAACGGCAGGCCGGCACCTGGCTATCAGTGACCGGGACCGAGAGTGACGCCAATGCGCTGCGGAGCAGGTGTAAGGCAGTCTCTGTCTGCTGCAGGGAAAGCAGGAGCGGGTTTGCACCGGAGGCCTTTTCTAACTGCGCCAGCAATGACTGGACGTGAGCGCTGACCGGGAACTGCTGCTCCGTGATCTGCTGAAACATGAAGGGCTGGCCAGCAACCAACATTTCCGGCGGGTATTGGTCGAAAAAGGATGGGAGGAAGCGCAGTGTGGACACAGTGGCATTCGTAGAGGAGGCATCGTCATACCGGAGGTAACAAAGCTGCAGACAAAACCGGTGTTCTTCGATGGGGAAGAGGTATAGCTTGCCTTCGTCCTCGGGCAAGGTATCATCGGGCAGGCATACTCTTATGCGCTGCGCCTGTATACCATTGCTGACAGGGATAATTTCAGTACCTGCAATACGGGCATCAGCCCCGAGGAAACTTTCGAGGGCGTCTATTATAATTTTGGTCTTTGCAATAGCCGGCACTACACAAAGTTAGGGGTGCGCGCCCTACCATTTGTCAGAGAACTATCAGCATTCCCGACAAGCATAAGAATAAATCATATCATGTACACTACCAAGCCGTCCCTGAGCTTGGGCTCGAACCAGGTGCTTTTGGGTGGCATAACGCTCCCGCTATCTGCTATCGTAAATAACTGCTGTATAGTGACGGGATAAATGGAGAAAGCAACGGCCATCTCCTTGCTGTTGACCCTTTTCTCGAGACCTTCCATGCCGCGGATGCCGCCTACAAAGTCGATGCGCTTGTCTGTTCTCTGGTCTTTAATGCCCAGTAATTTGTCCAGCACGTTATTCTGCAGGATGGTAACATCGAGTATGCCAATGGGGTCTTCTGTCCAGGTGCCGGGTTTTGAGATGAGTTTGTACCAGGTATCGTGGAGGTACATGCCGAATTCGTGCGGATGCTCCGGCTTGAACGCCTGCTCACCGAGACGGAAGATGGTGAAGTCTTTTTCAAGTCCCTGTATGAACTCCTCAGGCACATGGCCGTGCAGGTCTTTGACCACACGGTTGTAATCCATGATCTTTAACTGGCTGGCCGGGAATATGCAGGTGATGAAGTAATTGAACGCTTCGTTGCCGTCGATAGAGTAGCCGTTGTCGCGGAGCTCTTTGCAAACCTTTGCAGCGGAAGCAGCACGGTGGTGGCCATCTGCGATGTAGGTACAGGGCACATCGTTGGCAAAGTGGTGTGTGATGGATGCCACCTTAGAATAATCGTCTATAACCCAAAGTATGTGGCGTATGCCATCAGTAGCTATGAAATCATTTTCGGGCTGGTGTGCCTTCTTCCAATCTTCTATGATGCTTTCTACACTTTCGCAATCGTTGTATGCAAGGAATACTACTCCGGTTTGCGCACCGGTGCCCATGATGTGATCTATACGATCTTTTTCTTTTTCAGGGCGGGTATACTCATGTTTTTTGATGAGGCCTTTGTTGTAATCATCAACCGAAGAACCGCAGATGAGGCCGGTCTGCGAGCGACCATCCATGATGAGCTCATAAATGTAGTAACAGGGTTCAGCGTCCTGCACCAGGATACCTTGCTGGATCATGAAGTCGAGATTCTCCTTTGCCTTTTCGTAAACGAGCTGGCTGTGCACGTCTACATTGTCGCCGAGGTCTATCTCTGAACGGGTAACGTGATAAAAATTGAAATGGTCTTTTTTGAATTCGCGCGCTTCGGCCACAGTGACTACATCGTAAGGGAGTGTGGCTACGCTTGCCGCCAGATTTTTTGCCGGCCGGAGGCCTTTAAAGGGAGTAATTTTTGCCATAAACAGGTTGACCTTATTTTTTCTAAGGATTGGTTTTAATTAACTGAACTAGTTTTTCAACAGCGGCCAAAGGTATGGCATTATAGAGCGATGCACGGAAGCCGCCTACGGAGCGATGGCCTTTTATGCCGGTGATGTTATTTTGCGCGCAGAGGGCGAGGAATTCTTTTTCATGCTCCGGTGTATCTGCGGTAAAGCATACATTCATGAGGCTGCGGTGCGACCTTTCGGTGACAGTGGGCGTGAATGTTTTGCTGTTGTCGAGCGCATCATACAAAAGGGCTGCTTTTTCTTTGTTCTCTTTTTCGATGGCATCAATGCCTTTCTCCTTTATCCAGCGGAGCATGAGCAGTGATGTGTAGACACCGGAAACATTAGCGGTATTGAGAATGGAATTTTCGTGGGCCTGCTGCTTATAGTTGAGCATAGGCGGCAAGGGGCGCACTATGCGCTTCAACATGTCTTTACGGATGACCACTAATGCAACCCCTGCTGCACCAACGTTCTTCTGCGCAGCGGCGTAAAACAAGGAATAGTTGGTATAGTTATGCCGCATGCTGAAGATGTCGCTGCTCATATCTGCTATGAGTGGGACGTTTGTAGCCGGTATGTGATGCCACTGTGTGCCGCAGATGGTATTGTTGGTGGTAAAATGCAGGTACGCTAATCGGTCTGGCACTGAAGAAGGCCAGTGCGGCAAACGGGAGTAATTGTCGTCTTTGGACGTGGCGAGTATCTGTACGTCGCCGTAAAAGGCTGCGTATTCCAGGGCCTCTTCTGACCAGTGGCCGCTGTCGATGTATCCGGCGGCATTATGCTCAGAGGCGAAGTTCATGGGTATCATGGCAAACTGCATCCGGCCACCGCCATGCATCCAAACTACCTCGTAGCTATCATCGAGTCCGCAAAGCTCTTTTACCAGCAGCTTACTCTCTGCAACAATATCAGCAAATTCTTTGCTCCTGTGCGATAGCTCGAGGATAGATATACCTGTGTCTTTATATTCCAATACTGCCCGTGCCGCCTCCTGCAATACAGATTCAGGCAATGTGGCGGGCCCGGCGTTAAAGTTTAATTTTCTCATTGTCTTCTTCTTCAGTTGTGATGCCACCGCTTACCGCAAATTTCATAGCCTCACCGGCTGTCATGTCCTTTACCGGCTTTACATTGATGGCATCTGTAACAATAACCCAACCGGATATGGCATAAGCATGCGGCATATAGACGGCTACTTTTCTGTCGAGGCCGAGGTGCGTCATATCGCCCTGTGTCATAAAACCGATGCGCCATATTTCCGGGTGGGTATTGACGCATACCCATACCGGTTTATTGAAACGCTTTTTGTCGCCGACAAAGGATTTAATAACATCCCTGATGGCGGAATAGATGTACTTGACGCCGGGTGTATGCTCCAGGAGATTGGCAAAGGAATCGAATATCCACTTGCCGATAAAGAAACGGGTACCGAGAAAACCAATAACAGTAACGGTGACCACAATAATGACGAAGCCGATGCCCGGCGGCATTTTTGCGGGTACGAGGTTGTCGACATTAATGAAGATGGTGTACAGCAGATAGCCGGTAAGCGCTATGGGGCTCAACAACAGTAACCCTTGCAAAAATGACCTTAGCAATACAGCAGCAAAACGACGCATAAGCGCAAAGGTACATAAAACAGGTAAGCCCCGAAATAATACAGAAAGGGGCTTTATTTTCCGGGATTGTAGTGGCACTGAGTATATTTGTGACCATTGCATCTATGAGCATCCGGCCAGCCAAATACTTCCTAATCTGTGTACTGTTATGGGCAGCGGCCCAGCAGCGTGTGGCCTGCTACGGTCAGGAAACACAGGCGTGGCAGGGTTTCGAAACAGAGGTGAACGGGATAGCGGGCAAAGTAATAAAACATGAGGCCAAGTTTACCCTACCTATACCGGCGCTAACCACCGGACTGGATATTGCGCTGCTACAGCAAACGTATGGGAGGAAAAGCTGGGAGGAGCGGCGAGGGTACCCCATAATAGGGCTGGGCATCAGCTATATACACTATGGCATAGACTCTGTTTACGGCCACTGCTTTGGGCTATACCCGACGATGGTATTGCCCCTGATAAGCGGCAAGAAACTGCAATGGACATTGCGGATAGGTGACGGGATAGGCTATGTGACCAAAACATTCAGCAGGGTAAATCCGGTTGATACGATAAATGTGGCCATAGGCAGCCATATCAATGACTTTGCGATGTTCCTTACA
>JABDCE010000013.1:0-868 GCA_013288285.1 Bacteroidota bacterium | reverse complement strand
GTGCGCTACCACATCAGCAATCAGTGGGATGTGCAATTGGGCGCAAATATTACGCACATATCAGACGGGTCTTATCATAAACCTAATCTAGGCATAAACATGATGGGGATACATGCGGGTATCCGTTATTCGCCGGTGACATCTGCTCCGACGCATATCGTTCGCCAGCAACCAGCACTTAAAAACAGGTGGCTGGTGCAGGCACGGCTCAGTATGGCCTATGTATCGAACTATACGGCGGGCGGGCCATTGTATCCTGTTTATATCGCATCGGGGTATATGAGCAGGCGATGGCGTGGTAAGAATAAGGTATTCGGCGGCATGGATTATTCGTACCACGAAAATATATACACCTACCTGCGGAATAATGAGCTGATGCCCGGCAAGGAGGCTCAAAACTCTTATAAAAGCGCTTTTTTCGCAGGAAATGAATTCCTGGTGGGCAGGGTGGGCATTGTATTGCAAGCCGGGGTCTATGTAAAACAGGCTTACATAAAAATGGATCCCGTGTATGAGAAGATAGGTGGTCACTATTACTTTGTACAAAAAGAAACCGGCCCGATAAAAGAGTTCTTTTTATCGGCGTTTGTAAAGACGGACCTGACCGTGGCAGAATTGGGCGAAGTGGGCCTGGGCGTGGGTTTTTGATGGTTTACGGTTGCGGCAGTATTTCTATGTATCCGTCTGTGCCGTTGACCCTGATCCATTGTCCGTCTTTGACGAGCCGGGTAGCATTGTCTACGCCCACTACAGCGGGAAGACCGTATTCACGCGCAATGACGGCGCCATGGGTCATCATGCCGCCGACCTCTGTGACCAGGCCCTTGATGGCAGTGAACAGGGGCGTCCAGCCGGGATCTGTAAATGT
>JABDCE010000012.1:1099-48855 GCA_013288285.1 Bacteroidota bacterium | reverse complement strand
CGTCGAACTGGATGTCCTTCATGATGGTCTTGTAAGTCTTACCATCAAGCGTGATCTCAGCGATCTGGAATTCAGGCGTGTATACCAGCGTACGGAACGCTATTACAGGTGCGCTGAAATGCAGGGTTTCTTGTCCTCCGTATATTACGGCAGGAACCTGTTCGTTAGAACGAATCTGGCGTGTAGCTTTTTTGCCAAGGTCGCTTCTCTTTGTACCTTCAATTTTTACACTTTTCATTTACAGTGTTTTTTTGTTTCAGCGCCGGTCGCATATCCACCCAACATCCGGACGTTGAAATTTAATGTTAACAATAAAGGTGCTCCCTGTTAAGGGCGGCGGATTTTGTTGTATAAACAGTCGTTATTAAAATTAGCGAATTTGACAATTAGCTAATGATTTTTACTTGCGATTTTATTTAGCAGCCAATTGTCAAATTGACAAATTGTCTAATTACTTTCTATTACTATGAATAAACAAAGAACTAATCGATTTATTCTCAAAAGTATTACGGATAGCTACTGCAAACAGTTTACCCGTTGGTAATACTTTTATCTTGTCCTGCGGTTTATCGGCCTTGAGCGGAATGGTATCACACACCACCAGTTCTTCAAGCTCCGAATTGGCTATGTTTTCGTAAGCAGCCCCACTTAACACGGGATGCGTACAAAAAGCTCTAACCGATAAAGCTCCCCTCTCCTTGAGTATGGCAGCACTCTTGCAGAGTGTACCCGCAGTATCACAGATATCATCTATGAGCACTACGTTCCTGCCTGATACATCACCTATTACCGTCATAGAAGCAATCTCATTGGCACGCTTGCGTTGCTTGTCGCAGATAACCATATCTGTTTCAAAATACTTCGCTACTTCGCGTACCCTGTTGGTACTTCCCACATCAGGGGCCGCAAAGATAAGGTTTTCTATCTTAAGTTTTTCGATATAGGGGATAAAAATTGCAGAGGAATCGAGGTGATCGACGGGTATATCAAAAAAACCTTGTATCTGAGGAGCATGGAGGTCCATAGTCATTACCCTGTTGGCACCAGCGACAGTGAGAAGGTTGGCCACGAGCTTAGAGGCAATGGCCACACGCGGCTTGTCTTTCCTGTCTTGCCGGGCAAAGCCAAAATAAGGGATAACGGCGGTGATATAGCCAGCGGACGCCCTACGGGCCGCGTCGATCATCATTAGCAGTTCCATGAGGTTGTCTGATGGCGAAAAGGTAGACTGCACGAGGAACACATAATCGCCGCGCACCGATTCATTGAAAACGGGCTGGAATTCCCCGTCGCTGAATTTCTGGATACTCAATGCTCCGAGCTGTTTCCCGTAGCTTGCGGCAATCTTTTCTGCCAGATAATGGGAGGCAGTACCCGAAAATACTTTTACTGAAGAATCCATAAATGAGTGTGCTGGACCGCAAAGGTAGCGAAGGCTGTTGTATGTTTTAACGGTATTTATCCACAATCCAGGGATGATAATTGAGTAAAAAATAGATTTATCCAATTCATGCGAACCATGCCGGCCGGTGAGGAGGCTTCACGTTATATTTTTCATTCGCCGACACTAAAGGGACGTTTACCGACATTAATATTTTTCTTACCTAATAGCATTTCAGCACGGTTTTTGCGGTGTATACATTTGTGTTACAAACTCAATAGTATGCGCAATCACAATTTTAACCGCAGGGATTTCAGATACCGCGGGGATTTCAGGCAGTACCAGGAGCACAGGCACAGAAACCGTGTGTTTTTCGGGATAGCGATGGCGGTAGTTGGTGTTATTTTCCTGCTGCGGGCGTTGGGACTGCTCCCCTACTTCAGCATAGAATGTTCGTGGCCGGTGATCCTGATCGTGATAGGTACTTTTATTGGCATCAAAAATAATTTCAGGCGGAGCGCATGGTGGATACTGATACTAATAGGTATAATAAACCTTACACCCCAATTTACAATAATGGGCCGGCCTTCGAGCCACGTTGTGTGGCCTGCAATGATAATAATAGGCGGACTGGCGATAGCGATGCGCCCCCGCAGAGACAGGTGTTACCCAGGTGTGGGAACCGCTATGGGAGGACCCGGTGATATGAACACCTCTATAAACACAGACGGCAATCTGAACATTGACATTTCATTCGGAGGTAAGAAAGAAGTGGTGACCAGCAAAGATTTTAAAGGCGGACTTGTGAGTGTGACCTTTGCCGGATGCGAGCTGAACCTGACGCAGGCCGACTTTAGCGAACCATCTGTGATGATAGATTTCCGGGTATCGTTTGGCGGCGTGGAAGTGATCGTACCGTCGCACTGGGACATACAGAATGACATAAATCCTTCTTTTGGCAGTGTGGAAGATGCAAGGACCATACAAACACCGACAACGAATGAAACAAGAAAAACGCTGATCCTCAAGGGCAACTGCTCTTTTGGAAGCATAGAGATCAAGTCGTACTAATTGACCAGATAAATATTACAGAACTCACCACTAATACAGCAGATCATGAATTCATTTACAGCACAGATCATTTACCGCATTGAATGCGAGGGTATGCCCACCGATCAGTACGAAGAACAGTGGCGCCTGGTATATGGCAGCAACGAGGAAGAGGCGCTTCAGGAAGCCCGCGAAGCCGGCAGAAAAGAAGAGGCCACTTTCATAGACCGCCATGGGCGGACGATGTGCTGGCGTATGCTGGCCGTAAAGGACCTGCAACCGGTGGAACTGACGAACGGCGGACTGCTGTTCTCTATGGTGCGCGAGGCAGAGATGGTAGCGGCCCCTTTATGGGCGGCAGCGGGTTAGACAATGCGGAATGGCAGCGAGGCCAGCCAATTATTCTTTTCCTTATCAAATTCGATCTATCTTAGGTAAATATCTGACGGCTATTGCGCGCTATTAAGAAAAATATTCACTTCATGGTATTGTTCCTGGTACTGGCTGTACTGGGGATACATACTTATGTATTGCATAACGTACTTCACTTTGACTGGAACATAGCCTTTGAGGACGGCACTACCAGCAGCCTGATACTGTGCAGCTCGGTATGGGGTATCATATTGCTGATCAGGGCCTACCCTACTACTGCCGCGGTATTCATATATGCACTGGCTATGGCGCTGGTGGTGAGCCTGGCCACTACCATGGCAGAATGGGAGACACTGAAATCAATAGGCGGCAACAACGAAGACTATAAGGCATGGCTGCAACATTCACTACCGATAAGGTTCCTGGTGATCTGGATATTTGATAGCTGGATGGCCACTAATGCAGCACTGCGTAAAAACCTGCATTCATTGGACACCCGCTTCCAGCAGCAGGCTGACGCATCTGCTCTGCTGAAAGAGGCAGAACTTTTTAAGCTGAGGCAACAACTGCAGCCACACTTCCTGTACAACAGTCTTAACTCCATCAGCGCACTGATAATGATAGCGCCAGACAAGGCCCAGGAAATGATAGGCAAACTATCGGACTTCCTGCGCAGCTCTGTAAAACGTGAGTCGGAAGACTTTATACCTGTGGCCGATGAACTGTTGTACATACAATCTTACTTAGCTATAGAATCGGTGCGCTTTGGTGACCGACTGCAAGTAGTACTGGAAAAGGAATATACCGATGACGCCACTATCCCGCCTTTTTTGCTTCAACCCATATTGGAGAATGCGATAAAGTTCGGGCTGTACGGGAAAACAGGCACTGTGAGTATAGTGATACATATAGTACTGGACGGGCCTATGCTGACGATAACTGTAACAAACCCTTATGATGAAAATATGCAGCCGCCGAAAGGTACCGGCTTCGGGCTGGAAGGCATACAACGCAGGCTATACCTGCTTTATGCACGCACAGACCTGCTGGAGACAGCAAAAGACGGACAAAATTTTACGACAACACTAATAATACCTCAACGACATGTATAAAGTAATACTGATCGACGATGAGCAACTGGCACGCCAACTGATAAAAACGCTGCTGCTCCCGTATAAACAAATAGAAGTAGTAGCCGAGTGCGCAGATGGATTTGAAGGATTTAAGGCGATCCAGGAACACAACCCTGACCTGATATTCCTGGATATACAGATGCCACGCGTAAACGGATTTGAAATGCTGGAACTGCTGGATAAGCCGCCCGCTGTGATCTTCACGACAGCATTTGACGAGTATGCGCTGAAAGCATTTGAAGCGCATGCCATAGACTACCTGCTGAAACCAATAATAAAAGAGCGTTTTGAAAAGGCGATACAGAAGTGGCTGCAGCAGGCCGATAAAAAAGAAGTGCCGGAAGTAAGCGCACTGCTGGAGCAAAATATATACGAAGGCTATCAACATCGCATAGTAGTAAAGGACAATGGGCTGATACGCATAATACCTGCGCTGGAGATATACTACATAGAGGCGAGTGACGACTACATAAAAATAGTGACCAAGGATGGTACTTACTTAAAGAAAAGCACGCTGTCGCATATAGAGGCTACACTGGATCCACAGCAGTTTGTACGTGTACACCGCTCATACCTGGTACCGGTGACCCAACTGATGCGCATAGAGCCTTATGAAAAAGAAAGCCATATAGCCCTGCTGCACTGCGGCGCAAAAGTGATGGTGAGTAAAAGCGGGATGGCGAAGCTGAAGACGCTGCTGGGGTGGTAATGATAAAACAAGGTACAGTCAATTGCGCCATAAGCGGCGACATGTTTGCAGTAATCCAAATCCTTGCAACGTGGCGTGCGGTAGATCCGTAACACAACACTATTCAGGCAAGTCTCAAAAAACTTATACGCATCTATTCAGATAATTTACTAAAAACTTTACCATTCCATTTATACAATCCCATTCCTTCGGCAGAGAACCATATATTGCTTTCCCTGTCTTCTAGTATCGGGTACATTTTCTTGTCGGGCAGATCATTGCCTCGCGAAAAATCCAAAATTGTATGGCTATTATAACAACGCAATGCAATATTGCTGCTGGGTTCGCTAAACCATATATCGTCGTTTTTGTCTTTCAGAAAAATGTATAACAGATCGTAGGTGCTTTTTTCTTTAAAGAAATTGGTAGTAATTGAAGTACCATTGTATTGACACATGCCCTTGCCAACGCTTGCAAACCAAATATTGCCCTTGCTATCTTCAACAATGCCCTGGGTGCGGGCATAACCATTGGGGGATATTCTTTGTAGCACTTTCCCATCGAACCGGCTCAACCCCTCGCCAGGGCTGGAGCCAAACCACATATTCCCTTTTCTGTCTTCCATGAACGAGAAAATACCTCTCTGGGTTAGGCTATCCTTGTTGACCACGTTATGGTCTAGAAAACGGGTAAAGTTCTTCCCATCATAACAATAGACTTCGTTAGATCCTAACCATATTGTACCGCTTTTATCCTGCATCAGCGACCATACACCATCCGAGGTTGATAAACTGACGCCGGATGAATTGCTGGAATTAAAACTATAGCTGCCAGCTGATACAACAGGGATACGAGTAAAACCTTTTCCATTATATCGGCATAGTCCGCTTCTGGTTCCGACCCATATATTCCCTGCATTATCCTGGAGCAGCGAATAGACGAAATCATTGTCCAACCCGTCTTTTTCAGTAAAATTGATAAACGCGGTTCCATCATAGCGAAACACGCCCTCACCATTTGTTGCCAACCAATACACGCCTGTCTTATCTTGTATAGCACAACTAACCGAAGCTATAGATACGTTGCGCGGCTTAGGTAATTTTGTGTATTTATTAGCTGCGGCCGATTTACTTTCAGCAACATGGCTTTTCACTTGCCCATTACAGGAAACGGCGAAAATGAATAGAAATAGTGCAAGGAGGTTTTGCTTGGCTATGTATCCCATAGGATGATTATAGTCTCCAAAGCTAATGAAAATATGGCTTGAGCTCCTCATCATCCCACCTGTTTTTGCAATATCCCTAGTGAAAGCAGATATAGCCACCACTGCAACAAAACTAAACAAGAATGGCTCCATCGCTTTATCAGCAATAGAGCCATGTTCATTTATTCAATTATTTTATTGCTCTCCCATTTTGTCCATCCAGTGGACTTCAGGTTTCTTTTTATCGGGAGTGCGGTCGATGATGTAGCGCACCAGTAAATAACCACCAAAGCCAGCAAGATAAATTGTCAGTACATGCAGCGGATTAGCTGTAAGTGCTGCTTGCATCTGGTCCTGTACTGCCTGTTTTGATTTGGGATCGAGGGACGAGAACTGGCTAAAATTTATAGTGTCCTTGCAGAAGTTGAATATCACGAGCATACCGCCGAAAATGAAGGCAGCAAAATAGGCCCCTACTGTAATGAACGCCCACAACAAAGGTTTTTTTCCTTTGAGCTTTGCCCGCACACTATTACTGTAGGCAAGGAACACCAATAAAATTAAGCTAATTACATCCATCTCTAAATATTTTTCATAAACTCGGTGACACTCTCCATAACATGGCTTATCTGCGCATCGTTCAGACCGTGATGACAAGCCAGCAGCATACCACCGCGCATTACCTTGTCGGCCTCAGGATAGCCGCCCTTTGCTGCCTTTGACGGCACATGCTTAAAGCCTGGCTGACGAAGTATGTTGCCTGTAAATACGGTACGTGTCTGGATGTTTCTTTTCTCGAGGAATATCTGGAGGTCGCGGCGTATGAACGGTGCACTCTCGCGGATGGTAGAAGCAAATGCCAGCCAGCCGGTACGAGAGTCAGGTAATTGCTTTGGTAAAATAAAGAACTCCTCATACTGGCTGAAGAATTCACGCATGCGTTTGTAGTTGGCAGTGCGCACATCGATATTCTGCGCCAGCTTATTGAGCTGAACAATACCGAAGGCAGCGCCCATTTCTGATGGTTCTATATTATAGCCAGGTTCTTCGAAAACGAATTTGGCGTCGTAAGGGATACCATCAATTTCCACATTGAAGCGGTTCTCTATCTTCTCTGATTCTACAAAGAGGGAAGAACTACGGCCCCAACTGCGCAGGAGGCGACCACGATCATAAAACGCCTGATCGTTAACACACAGCATACCGCCATTGCCGGCACAGTTGATGATGTGAGAACCATAAAAACTTGTGGTGCTCATATCAGTGAACCTGCCTGAAGACTTACCGCCTATCTCAGCGCCAAGGGTATCAGCAGAATCTTCAAGCACGAACAAATTGTGCTTGTCGGCTATTTCACGAAGTTGTTTCCAGTTGGGTAGGTTGCCTATGAGGTTAGGAATGATCATCGCCTTAGTCTTTGGCGTTATCATTTCCTCCACCTTATTTGCATCGAGGTTGTACGTACCTTCTTCCACGTCGATGAATGCGGGGAGCCAGCCTTTCTTAACGATAGGGGCAACAGTGGTAGAGAATGTAAGCGCAGGCGTGATGATCTCAGCCCCGGGCTCATAATTCATGAGGTCGGCAGCGAGATAGAGGGCTGATGAGCCGCTGTTAACCATGATACCCTGCTTTTTGTTATACAAAGCGGCTACCCTGTCTTCCATTTCGCGAACATGCTTGCCCATCTGGGTTGAGGTGCGTAGTACTTTAACAACGGCCTCTACTTCTTCTTCTCCATGAACTGTTTTGCCATAAGGCACATGGATGTAATCTGTTTGTACCATTTGAAAATATTAGATTGCGAATGTAATATTTACTACCGAAATATTTACGTTAAAAAATGTTATAACGCAACTCAGGCGTTAATGTTTAATAATATAAAACCATTAAAACCAGCCGAGCCCCCCATTTAGTGAACTGTAGTATCCTTTGGTGCGGCCTGGTCTGGCTGCTTCGCAGGCTCTTTTGGCGCGGCAGAATCTACCGGCGGAGTCTGGTCGGCGGGTTTGGGCGCTGCCGGCTTAGGTTTGGGCGCTTTAGCTGTCTTTTTGTGCTTGTGCTTTTTCTTCTGCCTGTTTTCAGGTATAACACCAGGGTGCAGGCCTGCAGTATCTATCATTACCACCTGTGGTTTTGACGACTGGGCGGCATCTATAGTTTGCTGCTGCGCCGATGGTTTAGGAGCTGCCGGTGCTACACCCACAGCAGGTTTCTCTACCACTTTTCTTACATGTACCGGAGGATGTTTCTTATCATGATGTCTTTTATGAAAATGCCACCATCTATGTTTTCTCCATTCCTTTTGCTCTGCCATCTGTTCCTTGGTGCGGCCCATATTGGGGTAGTAACCGCGATGGTCATTAAAATGATAGGGTTGCAGAAAGCAAGCACTCAAACCCGTAACCAGCAGGATCAGTATGCCAATGAATGTAAGCTTTGCTTTCATTATATGTTTTTAAGTGCTTAATGGAACGCAGCAAAAATATAACAAAAACCTTTCTGTTGCATTATTAATCGTTAACAGCGTAAGGGCCTCTCCTTGGGCAAGATCATTATATAACCATGAATACGCTGATACGTGACGGACTAAGTGCTTAAATATTTTTACCTTAGCGGCACGACCAAAAAAACTGATATTATGGCTGACCGTGTTTATGACAATATATTGCAGACGATAGGCGATACGCCCTTAGTGCGCCTGAACAAAGTAGTTGCCGACCTGCCCTGCAAGGTATATGCCAAGGTGGAGACCTTTAATCCCGGCAACAGCATCAAGGACCGCATGGCGCTGAAGATGCTGGAAGTGGCGGAACGTGAAGGCAAAATAAAACCGGGTGGCACCATAATAGAAGGTACAAGCGGCAATACGGGCATGGGCCTGGCACTGGCGGCCATAATAAAAGGATACAAGTGCATCTTTGCCACTACCGATAAACAAAGCAAGGAAAAAGCAGATATACTCAAGGCGCATGGCGCGGAAGTAATTGTATGCCCTACGAATGTGGACCCTGAAGATCCACGTAGCTACTACCAGGTAGCACGCCGCCTGCAGCGCGAAACACCCAATAGCTGGTATGTGAACCAATATGACAACCTGGCCAACAGAGATGCGCACTATGAACAAACAGGCCCTGAAATATGGAAGCAGACCCAGGGCAAAGTGACGCATTTAGTAGTAGCGGCAGGCACGGGTGGCACCATAGTGGGTACCGGGCGATACCTGAAAGAGCAAAACCCGAATATACAGGTGTGGGCAATAGATACCTATGGCAGCCTGCTGAAAAAATGGTTTGACACGGGTGAACTGGACATGGACGAGGTGCACCCATATATATCGGAAGGATTTGGGGAAGATTTTTTACCGGCAAACTATGACCGCGCCGCACTGGACCACTTCGAAAAAGTAACGGATAAAGACGGTGCACTGATGGCACGCCGTATCACCCGGGAAGAAGGCATATTTGTAGGGTACTCAGGCGGCTCTGTGATAGCAGGTCTGCGCCAGATGAAAGACAAGCTGAAAAAAGACGACCTGGTGGTGGTGATATTTCATGACCACGGCAGCAGGTATGTAGCCAAGATATATAATGACGAGTGGATGCTGGACCGCGGCTTCCTGGAAGTTAGCACGGTACGCGACCTGATAGGCGGGCTGGGCCGCCGCAGATTGGTGACCATAGATGAGAACAGCAAGGTAATGGATGCACTGACCCTGATGAAAAAATATGACATAGAGCAGATACCCGTGCTGCTGGACGGTGAAATGACCGGCAGTGTGACCCAGGGTAGCCTGTTCAAAAAGCTGATAGAAGAAACCGATGTACGCGACCAACTAATAGCAGATGTGATGGATGCCGCTCTGCCGGTGGTAGACATGGATACGCCGCTGGAAAGGCTGACGCACTTCATCAATAAAGACAATGGCGCAGTGCTGACCCGTGATGAAGCCGGGCAGTATACCATACTCACCAAGTATGACATACTTAATGCGTTCAGCAAGGGGTAGCTCCTATCATTAAAGACCAAAACCAATAAAGTATTTTGCGGAGTTCCAAAGAGTTTATAACAGACATTGTCAGGAAGCCGCCGATGCTGTTTCCGTTAGTGGCACTGTTTCATGTGTTGTGGTTTTTGTGGACGCTGTGGGATGACCGCACAGCCCCGTTTCCGGCTATAGAGTGGCTACAAGTATTGTGGATGGCTGGGTACGCACTATTCTGGATAGCAGCCTGCGATATGCGCAAGTGGGGAGCGCTTGGGTACATTGTGTTGACGATAGTTGATGCCGCACTGTACCTGGCAATCAGGAATGGGCATATATCTGTACTGTACATGAGTAATATGTTTTTGCTGGATGGCCTGTTCAGTGTGTTCCTGCTGTTTTACTACAAGAAGTTTCACTAACGCTTTTTATGAAGAAGGTATTTACGGACATGATGGGCAATGAGGTAGAAATCAATTATCCTCCGCAACGAATCATATCTGTAGTGCCATCGCAAACAGAATTGCTTTATGACCTGGGGCTGGGCGAGGCGGTGGTGGGCATTACCAAATTTTGCGTACACCCCAATGAATGGTTCAGGAACAAAAAAAGAGTGGGCGGAACAAAGACTCTACATTTAAACATCATTAAGGAGCTGCAGCCCGACCTGATCATTGCCAACAAGGAAGAGAACACCAGAGAGCAGATTGAAGAGCTGAGCACAATGTACCCGGTGTGGGTGAGTAATATACAAACCATCAATGATGGCTTGCAAATGATAAAAGAGGTGGGTGCACTGGTGGGGAAAGAAAAAGAAAGCACCACGCTGGCTGTAGAAATAAGAACCGGCTTTGACCAATTACACAGAGCGGCAATGCCAAAACGGGTGGCGTATTTTATCTGGCGGGATCCGTGGATGTGCGCAGGCGGCGATACCTTTATCCATGACATGATCACCACTATGGGATGGGAGAATGTGCTTACCGACCAACTCCGGTATCCCGAGACAACACTTGAAGCACTAAAGGACAAAGAATTGGATACCATACTGTTATCATCAGAGCCCTACCCTTTCAAAGATCGTCACATTGCCGAAATAAAAGCAGTCTTGCCGGATGCGACAGTAATGCTGGTGGATGGTGAACTGTTCAGTTGGTATGGAAGCCGGATGAAAAAGGCGGCAGGATATATGCAAGAGCTAATAGCCCGGAGAGGTTAGAAATATTCATTAGTTACATGGTTTATTGTATTTTAGGACGTACTAAATATAACCGTATGAAGATACTCTTATCTACTGCTTTACTTTCCGGACTGCTGGCGACATCTGCCTACGGGCAACATATGACTCCGATAACCAGCAATGGCGCACCTAAAGCCATAGGCCCATATTCACAAGCTATAAGGACTGGGAACCTGATCTACACATCGGGGCAGATAGGGCTATCGCCGGTAACGAATGCGCTGGCGGGAGATGACATCAGCAGCCAAACGGAGCAGGTACTGAAGAACCTCAAAGCGGTGATAGAAGAAGCCGGATCAGACATGAAGCATGTGGTAAAAGCTACCGTGTACCTGAAGAACCTTGATGACTACGCCAAAGTGAACGAGATATATAAAGACTATTTCCCCGAAACGAAACCTGCAAGGTCAGCGGTGCAGGTAGTCCGACTGCCTAAGGACGCACTGATAGAAATAGAGTGCGTGACAGAAGTGATGAATAAGAAGTAAGGAAAGTGGTTTTTCTTGCCTAATTTTATAAATAAATAACCAAATTATGAAAACACTCAGTACACTACTCCTCGCAGCTATTTTATGCAGCGCTGCAACTTTATCCAATGCGCAAAGCTGCTGTAAAAAACCTACAGGCAACAGCATGCAGGCACTGGCCATGAACAAAGCATTTAAAGCATCGCACGAGCCGCCGGCACCGATCAACTATGTTCCTGAAAAGGGAAGCACTATCAGCTTCCCGGTAGCGGGCGGTGCAGACGGAAATGCGTTCTTTGTACCATCTGATAATCCTACCGACAATGTGCTGTTCGTGTTTCATGAGTGGTGGGGGCTGAATGACTATATCAGGAGGGAAGCTGAGCGCTGGCAGACTATGCTGGGCGGCAATATAGAAGTGTATGCCATTGACCTGTATGACGGCAAATCGGCAGTGACACCAGACGAGGCCGGAAAACTGATGGGCAGCCTGGACCCTCAGCGGGCGCAGGCTATTATCACCGGCGCGCTAAAAAAAGCAGGAAAAAAGAATATAGCCACTATAGGCTGGTGCATGGGCGGAAGCTGGTCGTTTACGGCTGCGGTGCTGGCAGGCGCGCAGGCTAAAGGCTGTGTAATGTATTATGGATTCCCTGAAAAGAATGCAAACGCCATAAAGCCGCTGCGGTGCGATGTGCTGTATATACGCGCCAACCAGGACGGCTTCATAAAAATGGGCGATGTGGAAGACTTTGAAAAGAAAGTATCGGCGACCGGACACAACATCACATTAGATGCTTATGATGCGGTACATGCATTTGCCAACCCCAGCAACCCTAAATATGATGTGAAATCAGCGGGCCTGGCACAGATAGAAGCCCTTAAATTCCTGAAAGGAAAACTAGGCGTGCAATAATTTATCATTTCCTTAAACATTGGTAAACAATTTTCTTACTAATATTGCATCATGAATAGCTCAAGGAACATCCACCACACTTGTAAACATACTGCCGGCAAATGCTGTAAGGTATGCTATGCGGTGCGGGGATGATATTTTTTGATCTGAAAAATAGTTAGCCTCCCGCACAAAACGGGAGGCTTTTTTTATGACTCAAATACAAGAAACATGATGAAACTGATCAACAAGAAGATCTGCATGGGTAAGGACATAGGCATACACGGGAACCTTTTCGGGGGCTTTATGATGTCGTGGATAGACGAAGCTGCGGCTGCCTTTGCCACAGAGTATTGCTGCACACCCAATATGGTAACACTTCGTGTGGGAGAAATGCTGTTCAAGAAGCCATTGAAAGCAGGTAACCACGTACGTATCTACGGAGATGTAGTACACCTGGGCAACACATCGCTGACGATGAACATTGAGGCGCGCAAATATAATGTATACAGTGGCGAGGAGACCGTAATGTGCACTACCTCCATCACTTTTGTACGTATAGACGATGACGGGCAACCGACGCCTATAGGTGAATCGGTAAAGAGAAAGCATATAGAAGCTATGGCGGCGAAAGAATTGGTGGCTGTGTCTTAACAGGTCAGATCACCCGCTTTACCTGTGCATCAATACCGGTATCGTCAAGGCCTGTGAGCTGAATGATACCAGGCTTCTTGCCGGGTTCGATAGTGCCAACAATATCCTCCATCTGCAGCGCACGTGCGCTGTTGAGCGTAGCCCATGTGAGCAGCCGCGCCCAATCGAGATGCGGGTAATGTTTTTTAATGCAGACCAACTCTGATAAAACGGACAAGCGGTGATTAGACGCCAGGCTGTCTGTACCGATACAAATATTTGCACCTTCGCTGATGAACATGTTAATATCCGGCAATTTGTTCTCGATATACATATTCGCATTGGGGCAAAGGCACCAATAGGTTTCATCGAGCCTGCTATGCGCGTACTGAACGTCGAGGTGTTTTGTATACGTATTATGCACGAAGATAAAAGGATGGTGCTGCGACATCCATTCGAGATACGATTGTATAGACGACCGGCCAGTAGGATAAAAGAAACTGTCGTCGATACCAAGTGTAAGGAGCAAATCGTTTACCGCGCCTTCCTTCGAAGCATAATAAGCATTTTCTTCATCGCTCTCCTGGTTATGAATAGAAATGATCACATCCTTGCGGTGCATGTCTATAAGGCGAAACAACGAGGAAGAAACCGAATATGGCGCATGGGGAACAATCGATTGCCTCAGCACCTTGTCATTACTTCGTTGTGCTGCAAACGCACCATATACCTGTAGCGCGTTGTCAAATGAACGCTGGGCGTTAGCCTCATTAAAGCCAATAGACTCTACAAACGTATAAAAATGAAGCTTGTCGCGGGTGCGGACATCCAGGGTCTCCGAAGTGTTAGCTATATCACCTACAGCCACAACCCCATTCTCCACCAACTCGTTGTAAGCATGCTCCCGGGCGGCCTGCTTCTGTGCGTCCGTAAAATCATTGCGATGCTGCGGGATATTCTTAAGAAAAGGTATGAGGCGGGTATGCTCCGGTATCAGGCCTTTCATGTGTGACAGCTCGAGGTGGCAATGCGCATTTACAAAACCCGGCGCTAAAATGCCTTCGTAAAAGATAGCAGCGTCATTCGGGCCATTTCCAATAGCCACAACAGTACCATCGTCAGCCACCTCTATCACCGAATTCTCCGGTAACCAGGTACGTCCATTATGTATTTGTTTTGCAGTGAGAAACGGCATCTAACTATTTTTTCACGGTGGTTATTTCTAACTCTTGAAGTGCTTTAACAATACCACCTCACGCTCATCGAGATAACGCCATTTGCTGCGTGGGAGGTTCTTCTTGGTAAGCCCGGCATACATCACGCGATCTAGTTTTACTACTTCGTACTTCAATGATTCGAAAATACGACGCACGATACGGTTACGCCCGCTATGTATCTCGAGTCCCAGTTCATCTTTTCTTTCGAGGTAAGCCAGCGCATCTACCTTTGCGATGCCATCTTCCAGATCCACACCCTCCATTATTTTTTCAAAATCGGCCTTTGTGAGTGGTTTGTCCAACGTTACCTGGTAGACCTTCTTTATTTTGTAAGACGGGTGGCAAAGCTTTTGCGTGAGCTCGCCATCGTTAGTGATGAGGAGCAGGCCCGATGTTTCCTTGTCTAACCGGCCAACCGGGAACAACCGGTCTACGCCTGAGTTGCCGACCAGTTCCATTACTGTCTTCCTTCCCTGCGGATCATCGTTAGTAGTGATGAACCCTTTAGGCTTATTGAGCAAAATATAGACCATGCCTTTTTGTGGCGTCAGTTTTTTACCACTCATGGTTACCTTGTCATCATGCTTTACCCTATAACCGGGATCGAGCACTAATTCTTCATTTACTTTTACTTTCCCCTGCTTCACCAATGCGGCTGCATCCCTGCGGCTACATTCACCGCTATGTGCTATGAATTTATTGAGCGGCATTTCTAACCTTGGCCCATTGGTCTGGTTTATTTCTTTGTCTTCTTCGTCATCCTCATCTTCTTCGTCCTTATACTTCTTTTTCCTTCCTTCAGAATGATCGTGGTTGAACCGCGGGTTTGTTTTTTTCTTTATCTCAAAAGGTTTCTTCGGCTTGTTCTCGTTCGTTTCTTCCTCCAACTCACCAAACACCTGGTCTTCGAATTGCTCAGGCTTCATCGGTTCATAAGCGTTCGGGTCTTTTTTCTGAGCAGACTTTGGCTGGTTGAACGCATTGTTCATCACGTCCTTGAAAGTAGTTTTGGTGTCCTTCTCATCTGGTTTTGCTCCCCTACCGGACTTATTAAACGGAGGCTTGCCACCGTCGCGGTTCGGGCGCTCCCTGAATGGCCGGCTATCGCCACCGGCACGTTTATCCTTATCAAACTCTTTGCGTGGTGGTTTGCCAAAAGAAGGCTTGCCGTCTTCACGGGCCGGGCGCGCTCTAAATGGCCGGGCATCTCCATCTGCACGTTTGTCCTTATCAAAGTCTCTGCGTGGTGGCTTACCAAAAGGTTTCCTATCCGAGTCGGCACGTTTCGGCCGGTCAGAAAACGGACGATTTTCATTTCTCTCGCTACTTGCTGAGTCCCTGTAAGGTTTACGTTCATTGCGGTCGCTCCCCTCTTCCTTACGGAATGATGGTTTGCCATAAGGTTTTCTATCTGAGTCGGCACGTTTCGGCCGGTCAGAAAACGGACGACTTTCATTTTTTCCACCACCTGCTGAGTCCCTGTAAGGCTTACGTTCGCCGCGGTCACTACCCTCTTCTTTACGGAATGATGGCTTGCCATAAGGCTTTCTATCACTATTGGTACGCTCTGGCCTGCCTGGCCCTGCGCTTGCGGCGCGTGAACTGCCAAACTCTTTAGGGCCAGCGCTAAAAGGCCTTGCGGGTTTATCACCGTCAGTTGTTCTGCCGGAATATGGCTTTGCTTTATGCGGCGGCCTGCTATCGGAGGACGAAGACCTGCCGTCATAATTTTTTTTAGCTGAAGGCCTTCCACCTCTGCTGTCGGAGCCAGGGCCTTCACTTTTTCTAAATGTACTTTTCGAACCCGCTTTGTTGTCGCGGGGTGTATGTGCTGAACTTTTTCGCATTTTTATTGTATGTACCTTGTACAGGAATATAAAGCAGTGATCTGTCCTTATCCTGTTCGGGGTAAAGGTACGATGTTTTTTATGGCTGCGGTGCGGCGGCCTGCGCATGTCGTTATTCTACAATAACGATGTAATTTTTGCCCGGTTTATTTTGCCGGTTTATTCTTGTCTCTTTCCGCAACGATCACTGGCAATGCTTCTTTGAAATTGAGCAGTATATTATTTATCTTTCCAATGATAATTTTTTTGTCTCCAGACTGACTAGTATTTTTCTCCATCTCCTTTTTAGCAAAGGAGTCAATGGCGGCAAGGTCATCATACATTTCCCTGACCTTAATAATACCAGCACTGGATTTAAGAGAATGCGCCTGGCGCTGAATAGCCTCATAATTACCCGACCCATTGATCAGTTTTTCAAGATTGGCAATGCCATCAGGTATGTTGTTGATATATAATTTGACTACTTCGTGTATATAGGTAGTATCGTTTTCGGCAAGATCATATAGAAAACTAAAGTCTACTATCGGAGTTGTCATGCAAATGGTTTTAATAAATGTTTATCCTGGTTTTCTTTGGTTAAAGATAGGATAAGATCGCATAAAACACGTACCTCTATAGGTTTTGAAGTACAAGCATTCATTCCTGCTTCTATATATTCATCAGATTCGTTGGCAAATGCATCGGCAGTGAGTGCGATAACCGGGATATCGCTGTTCATACTCTTCCTGATATACTGTGTTGTGGCAAAACCATCCATCACAGGCATTTGCAGGTCCATTAGTATGATGTCGAATTTCTCCCTGCCCATCATTTCAATTGCTTCATGCCCATTATTGGCCAGTTTCACCGTTGCGCCTTTTTTGAGGAGCATAAAGCTGATGATCTTTTGATTGAGTTTATCGTCTTCTGTCACTAAAACATTGATACCATGTAACATAGGGCAGCCGGAAAGTTTTTAATCGCTGATAAATTCTAATTACTTATGACGATGTTAATGTTCAAAGGTATAAAAAATATTCGTCTTAATAAACAATTAACAATACAATATTTAATAACATTGATTTATAGTATACAGTCATTTAGTAAATTATTAATAAAATAAAACAATATACTCATAGTTATGATTAGGGAAAACAATAATCACCGGCATATTTGTATATCCCGGGTTTTTTATTGTATTATTGTAGTCCCGAATAAATACACTTGCTTAACAACTATAGTTAATCAAATGATAACCAATGGGATTTAAGATACGCATTTTACCTCGCTGGTTTGTCTTCCTCCTTGATCTTTTCCTGGTGTGTTTCTGTCTTGTGCTGTCCCGGATGCTGAAATCAAATCACAACTGGGCACATATGGACGTAGGTCTGCGATTGATGCTGACTGTGGTGCTGGTGCTTAACGCTACCCTTTTTTATATTTTTAAAAGCTATGCGGGAATTGTTCGGTTTACCAATATCGAAGACACATCTCGGCTGGTAATGATCAATGCTATTGCAGCATTTGTGTACCTGGCGGTTAATATTTTTTTCCTGGGGTCGCAGGATTACTTTACACTCCAGATCGTTGCCATCAACTTTTTTATTACCAGTTTTGTTATCATCTCTTACCGGTTGGCAGTGCGGTACTGTTTCAATTTTTACAAATCGCTTTCTGAAGGCACCAAGATGCAGAAGAAGAAAGTAGTGGTTTATGATGCATCGGCAGACGGCATACACATAAAGAAAGTGATGAACAGCTTACCAAACGGAGATATGCAGGTGGTGGCATTCCTGGATGATTCATTCAATGCGGAAGGCAAATTACTGGAAGGCCTGCCGATATACAATACCAATGAAAGCAGCATAGCCCGGTTGAGAAGCGAAGGCGTGGAATTACTTATCCTGGCAAATAAGCACATGGATAAAACCAAGCTGAATGACGTTGTGGACAATTGCCTGACTCATGGCATACGCATACAGCAAGTGCCTGCCATGCTCGACTGGCTGAACGGGAAGCTTGATACCCAGCAACTACAGGATATAAACATAGAAGACCTGCTGGAACGTGAAGTGATCACCATTCATAACGAGGCGATATACAGTGAACTGAAAGGAAAGAAAATACTGGTAACGGGTGCAGCAGGATCGATAGGCAGCGAACTTGTTCGGCAACTGCTGCAATACCGGCCATCACTGATCATTCTCTGCGATAAGGCAGAAACGCCTATGCATGATTTCCAGATGGAGATACAAGACAAGTATAAAAATGCAAATATAAAAGCATACATAGGCGATATCTGCGACCGCCACCGGATGGAGCATTTGTTCGAGGTATACAATCCGCAGATCGTGTTTCATGCTGCTGCCTACAAGCATGTGCCGCTGATGGAAGACAACCCCTCGGTGGCTGTGCTCAATAATGTGTATGGCACGAAGGTGCTGGCCGAACTGGCGGTAGCAAACGATGTGGAGAAGTTTGTGATGGTGTCTACCGATAAAGCGGTGAACCCTACCAATGTAATGGGCGCATCGAAAAGGATAGCAGAGATATTCACGCAGAGTTACTTCAAGCATCTTACCAAAGATGCTGATAAGAAAGACGATAGTAAGCACACTGTTACCAAATTTGTCACTACCCGCTTCGGGAATGTACTGGGCTCTAATGGGTCTGTGATACCGCGTTTCAAAAAACAACTGGAAAAAGGCGGCCCGTTAACTGTAACGGATCCTAACATAACGCGGTTTTTCATGACGATACCTGAAGCCTGCCTGTTAGTGATAGAAGCGGGGGCAATGGGCCAGGGTGGCGAAATATTCATCTTCGATATGGGCAAGCCGGTGAAGATAGCCGACCTGGCGAGGAAAGTAATCAAGCTATCGGGCAAAGAACCCGATGTGGATATAAGGATAGTATATACCGGGCTGAGGCCGGGTGAAAAACTGTACGAAGAGCTGATGAGCAGCGCAGAAAAGGTAAGGCCAACCTATCATGAAAAAATAATGATAGCCGATGTGCGGCAATACGACTTTGCTATTGTAGAAAAGAAGATGGAGAAGCTGATCAACAGCGCCCGCCAGCACTATACGCTTGAAACCGTATTCCTGATGAAAGAAATAGTGCCTGAGTTCATACCCAACAACGCAGCCTATACCAAGCTGAACGTTCCTACCAAGTAATACTGCCGCAAATTACCTGATGTAACCAAGTATCTTCAACATACTCTGTGGCGTTTGCTCTTTTGCATAGAGCCAGTCTTCCAGGTTTCCCTCCTTGTCGTACTCCACTACTATGTGCTTGGGCGAAGGGATCATGCAGTGTTTTATTCCTCCGTAGCCGGCCAGTTGATCCTGGTAGGCGCCAGTATGGAAGAATCCGATGTACAGCGGGTCTTTGCCTTTCTCTTTCTCCAGTTTGGGGAGGAACACGGCGTTAATGTGCTCTTCTGAAGTGTAAAAGTCGTGACTGTCGCAGGTAAGTCCGCCGAGGTGTACTTCCTGGTATTCTTTGTCCCATTTATTTATGGGCAGCATCAGGAATTTCTCACCGATCCCCCAGGTATCGGGCAAAGTGGTAATGAAGGAACTATCTATCATGTACCATATCTCGCGGTCGTTCTGCATTTTCTCGTCGAGCACGCTGTAGACAACTGCGCCCGCTTCGCCCACGGTAAATGAACCGAACTCTGTATATATATCAGGGGTGTCCACTTTATTTTTTTTACACACTTTTTTGATCGTGGACACGATCTCACTGACCATGTAGTTATAATCATAGTCGAACCCAAGTGAATGCTTGATAGGCAATCCGCCGCCAATATTAATTGCTTCGAGCTCAGGACAAACTTTTTTCAACTGGCAATAGAGGTTCAGTACCTTATTCAGCTCACTCCAGTAATAGACATCGTCCTTAATACCTTTGTTCATAAAGAAGTGAAGCATCTTCAGACGAAACTTGTCATTGCCTTTGATCTTATCTACATAAAACTCCAGCACATCACGGCTGCGAATGCCGAGGCGTGAAGTGTAAAAATCGAAAGTTGGTTCTTCTTCACTCGCTATCCTGATACCGATATTCACGGGCTCTTTGGCCCTTATAGACTTTTTATAATCGTCGAACTCGTTCTTGTTATCAATGATTGGGATCACGTTCTTAAACCCTTCATTGATGAGCCGGGCGATGTTGCGTGTGTATGCACGCGTTTTGAAGCCGTTGCAGATGATAAAAATATCCTTGGTTATCTTTTTCTTTTTATAAAGTTGCCAGATGATGTCGATATCATAGGCAAAGGATGTTTCCAGGTTCACGCCATGCTTCAGCGTTTCTTCCACAATAAAAGAAAAGTGGGAGCTTTTGGTGCAATAGCAATAATAGTATTGGCCGTCATATTTATGCTTTTTGATGGCATCATTAAACATCTTCTTCGCTTTCTGTATCTGCATACCTATTTTGGGCAGAAACGTAAGCTTGAACGGAGTGCCATACTTATCGATAAGCGCCTGGATGTCTACCCCGTTAAATTCGAGGTTATTGCTGTCATTTACGTCAAATCCTTCTTGTGGGAAATGGAAGGTCTGGTGTACGAGGTCAGTATATGTATTATTCATTTACAGTAAGCGGCGAATGGTAAATGTTGTGAAATATAATTATGAGCAAACAAAAATAATTATTTAGTACCATGAAATGCGATTTATTTTATGGCGAATGGCAAATTTAATACCTCCGGATATTACCTATCTGCTGTATTCATGAAGAAGAAAAAAATTAATGTTAATTAAATATTAAAAAAGTATCGGAAAAAACCCCTAAATTGTACACAGACTTTTATTATCTGAACCTATCAGCATGTCAAAACCTGGCTATAAATATCTTTTTCTTACCCTATTTTTCTTACAGGCGTGGGTAGCCAGGGGACAGCTTAGCGCCAATTTTATAGCCAGTGATACAGCAGGTTGTCCCGCATTCATCGTCCATTTCACGAACCTGACCACCGGCAGCAGCCCCGGCACTACTTATTCCTGGAACTTCGACAACGGAGGCACTTCATCGCTCCATGATGCAGCTACTACCTATACTGCGGTAGGAACTTATACCGTAACGCTGACAGCCACAGACGGTGCATCTGTGAGCACAAAGGCAGTGATAATACGAATGTACCCCAAGCCGACCGTGATCTTTTCCGCAAACGATACAGAGGTCTGCCCCAACACCCCAATCACCTTCACCAGCACTTCGATCCCCGGTTCGTGGGGCACTTTGTTCCCTACGTGGAATTTAGGAGACGGATCTCAAAGTACTGCCGATACCGTTACCTATTCATACGCAACACCAGGCTACTACAATGTGAAGCTGCTTGATTCCAGCATGGCGGGTTGTGAGAGCTCTTTGACCAAGGGTACCTATATCCACATCTTTACACCTCCGTCTGCCACCTATAGCTCCACCATCACACACTTTTGCGCGCCGCCTGCTACTGTTGTTTTTGTCAACGGTTCTACTTCTACCGGCTCCACTTCGTATCAATGGTCATTCGGTGATGGAAGTACCTCTATAGGCAAAAACCCGTCTTATACCTACAGTACAACAGGCAACTTCGGGGTAAAGCTCATAGTCACTGACGGCGACGGCTGCGTGGACAGTATGCTCAAGGTGCCCTTTGTAGTGGTGAACAAGGCGAAAGCCGTGTTCACCGTAACGCCAGGAGTTTGCATTGCCACACCGGATCTTTTTACCAATACCGGCATCGGCTATGTCTCTGACGAATGGTTCTTCGGTGACGGCAGTACATCGACGGCGGACAGTGTGTCTTATTCTTACCTTAGTCCCGGTGTGTTCAATGCCCAACTGGTGGTATTTGACGGGCTCTGCTATGATACAGCGACACAGCCAGTGACTGTATCAGCCCCCATAGGCAATTTGTCCATTTTTCAGCCTTGCACCCCCTTTTCGGAGCAGACATTTACATCAGCTCCATCCCCCAATACAAAGACTATAGTATGGGACTTTAATGATCGGCATACCGGCAGCGGCGACCCTATAACCCATACATATATTCCGGCTGCCCCTCCTGTTTACACAGTAACAGCCACGCTTACGGATACTTTGGGCTGTATAAACTCATATACTATATTAGATACTGTACATAACCTTTCGTCAAACATATTGCCCGGAGACACGAGCGGCTGCATCCCTTTGAACATTCATTTTGCTATACAGGCGATCTCCTACATATCTCTTCCCGCCATAAACCCTTTTGGGCCGACTCCGATACCCTATTACAGAAGTGTAACATCATATTTGTGGGATTTTGGTGATGGTTCTGCTACCACGACTGCCGCAAACCCGGCGCATGTATATACAACCCCGGGCATTTACACGGCACGATGCACGATTACGACTGCGAACGGATGCACCACAGATACAACGATGATTGTAAAAGCAGGCACGATGCAGGTACCCTTATTTACCATGAGCCCTACACATGCCTGCACGGGAGTTGTCCAGACCTATTCAGCGGTTGCCACATCATCGCTCATTGATAAATATAATTACTCATTTGATGACGGCAACGAAGGTACTGGCCAAGTAACCACCGATGTGTGCCAGGTTGTAGGTATACACCGCCCCACCCTGACCGTGTATTACAACGGATGCCCCAGCTTTCCGCCTTACGAATTGATAGACACTCTCGATGGGCCCAATTCGGATCAAAGATTTCAATACAATTGTTTTCCTGTCGGCAGCATGACTTTTAGTGATTCTTCCAAAGAGGAGACCTCGCGCCTCTGGATGTTCAGTGATGGAACAACGGCTACATCTATCTCGGTTCACCATACTTTTCCCACAAATCACGTTTACGATGTCACGCTAATAACAGCCAGCACTATTACGGGCTGCAAAGACACTACGACATATACAACCGATGTGCTGCGCCTGCCACCGATCATGCGAATAGGACAGATAGACACCCCATTTACCGGAGCGATATGTCTTGGCATGATGGATTCTTTCTATTCCAGTGTGTATAAGGATCTCCCACCATTTCCTCCAAGTCCGCTAGATACGACCTTTAACATTTTTGGCAGTGATACTGTGAGTACCGTGCGCAGTTATTACTGGTACGATAACGGATTACTGGTGGATACCCTGGGGCCTGACCTGGTCGATACGTTTCGTGTCCCCGGCAAGCACACAATCATGCTGGTGATCCAGGATAACCACGGTTGCATGGATACTGTCACGAGGAAAAACTATATCGAGGTTCCAAACCCTATAGCCAGGTTTAGCCTGTCTTTCGCAAACGGCTGTGCCCCTGTTGTCGCCACTTATACCGATATGTCCATTGACACGCCTGGCATAAGTATAGGCGATTATCACTGGGTCCTCGGAGACGGAGCACCTGTGCTGCCCACGCCCTCGGGTACGCACATCTATACGACAACAGGGTCCTATAAAGTAATAGAAGTAATAACAGACACTTTTGGTTGCATGGATTCCGCTGTAAGCACGGCAAGCCCCACGGTGTATGCACCAAAAGCGGGGTTTTCTGTCAGCGACCAGACCAACTGCGTGGGAGATAATGTAGGATTCGTGAACCTTTCTACTACCGCCACCAGTTGGTTGTGGACCTTTGGCGATGGGGCCACCAGCACTGCTACCTCACCGATACATATATACACCGCCGCTGGCGCGTACGATGTGAGACAGGTGGCATACGATGCCTTCGGATGCACAGACACGCTGACCATGCTGAGCTATATTTTTGTCAATCCTATCCCATCCGCGTCCTTTTATATGGATGATTCATTCTCGATATGCCCGCCACTAAAGGTCAATTTTTTCAATAACAGCACAGGGGCTACCGCCTTCCAGTGGAACCTGGGCGATGGCAGTTTTGCTTCCGCTGCCAACCCGCATGATATCTACGGAACTGCGGGACTCTACACCATAAAACTTGTCGCCTCAAATGCATTTGGGTGTATCAATACTGCTATAGGGCATGCGAGCACAGGTGGATACACCGGCTCCTTCAAATACACACCTGAAGCAGTATGCAAAGGACAAAGCGTACATTTTAAAGCTACCACCACGGGTGCGGCAAGCGTGCTCTGGGACTTTGGCGATGGCACCATATCCAGCGTCCCCACAGATACCATTACCTACACCTATACGGTACCAGGCAGGTATCTGCCCTTCCTGTATCTTACGGGGAGTACGCCCGGTTGCTTCAGCGCCAGCGCGGGCGCCGACAGCATCTCTGTAGATACACTCGTACCTAATTTTACTTTCAGCCCTACTCCGGGTTGCTCTTCTGTTCCTGTGACATTCACCGATTCATCTTATAGCCTTTATTCTTCCAGTTCAGCATGGTTATGGACTTTCGGATCAGGGGCCACAAGCACGCTCAGTAAGCCGGCTTATTCGTTCAGTGTGTCGGGCACTTTCCCGGTAACCCTGACCGTTACCGACAGTGCAGGGTGCGGCAGTGCTATAACCAAAAATGTACTGATCAACTCATCACCTAACCCCATAACGGGTATTGCCGAAGTATGTACCGGCCTGACCACTGCACTGAGCGACGCCACAGGTGGTGGTACCTGGACCAGCAGCAAGACAGCAGTAGCCACCGTTGCCACAGGTGTTGTTTCCGGCATCAGCGCAGGCACTGCGATCATATCCTATGCCTTGTCCACAGGGTGTAACGCAACGGCAACAGCTACCGTGTTCGCACAGCCTTTCCCCATCACGGGGAAAGATAGTTTGTGCGTGGGGGCAACTACCAAATTAAGTAATCTCACCTCAGGTGGAACCTGGAGCAGCAGTGTTACTAGTGTGGCTACCATAGGCACTAGTGGCACTGTGACGGGCGTTAGTGGAGGTACTACCACCATCAGTTATGTAACAGGAACCGGCTGTGCAGCTACCAGAACAGAAACTGTAAATGCATTACCCAAAGCCATAACAGGCACCAACCACGTGTGTAAGGGACTGACCACAGCACTGAGCGACACAGACCCTGCAGGTGCATGGAGCAGCAGTAATACCATCATAGCCACAGTGGGGGCGACTACAGGGATAGTGACCGGGTCAATACCCAGTTCAGTTACGATCACGTATACTTTATCCACAGGATGTACTACCACTACACCTGTAACGGTCAACACTTTACCAGTGGGCATAACAGGCACCTCTGCCGCCTGCCAGGGACTTACTGCAACACTTAGCGATGCCACGGCGGGAGGCACATGGAGCAGCAGTAATACCAGCGTAGCTACCATGGGTACTGGCGGAACCTATACCGGCATTTCGCAAGGCACGAGTACGATCACTTATACACTGGCAAGCGGCTGTAGTGCTACGAAAATAGTTACGGTAAACCCACTGCCGGCAGCCATAGCAGGGGTGTTCAGTGTATGTGCAAATGCTACTACGCCGCTAAGCGATGGTACGTCCGGAGGGGTATGGTCGAGTAGTAACAGTAGCGTAGCTACCATAGGTTCTGTGTCTGGGATAAGCACTGGTGTCTCTGCCGGTTCAGCTACCATCAGCTACACCATCACCGGCACCGGCTGCTTGGTCACGCAGGCCATGCTGGTATATCCACTACCGGGAGCTATAAAAGGGACACAGAGCGTATGCGCGGGTGTTGCCGGCACATTGACTGATGCCACAGGCCCCGGAACATGGACAAGCGGCAATACTGCAGTAGCTACCATAGGGGCTGTGAGCGGCGTATATACAGGTGTAGCTGTGGGCACAGCAGCTATTACATTTACACTGGGCACAGGTTGTGCGACTACCGACACAGTGAGTGTATTACTGATGCCGATAGCTATAAAAGGTAATACAGCCATTTGCGCCGGAGCAACAACCGCGCTCAGCGACTCGGTAACGGGCGGCATATGGAGTACTGCCGGCACTGCCGTTATCGCTATCGGTTCTTCGTCAGGCATTGTTACAGGTATTGCTGCAGGCACCGCAACGGTGACCTATACTACCGGGTCGGCATGTGCAATAACGCAGGCAGTTACTGTGAACCCACTACCCAAATCTATTACGGGTAATTTTAGTACTTGTTCAGGTACAACCACTGCGTTGAGCGATAAAGACGCAGGCGGCGCATGGAGTACCACCAATACAGCGGTCATTTCCATTGGCACAGGCACGGGCCTGGTTACCGGCATCACCGGGGGCACAGCAACTGTTACCTACACATTGACTACGGGCTGCCAGACGGATACCCTGGTAGCTATTGACTCATTGCCACCGGCCATCACGGGTACAGCAATTATCTGCGCCGGGGATACCACGCTGCTCAGTGATGCGGTCACAGGTGGTGCATGGAGCAGTAACAATACTGCTGTCGCTACTATAAACGCAGGGTCAGGGCATGTATCCGGCATTGTTGCCGGTACGGCAGCAATAACATATACGCTTAAAACAGGCTGCTTTACTATATCGGCAGTAACCATAAATCCTTTGCCTTTGCTCATCAACGGCAACTTGCACGTATGTAACGGGCTGACCACTTCGCTCAGTGATGCTGACCCGGGAGGCACATGGAGCAGTGGCAATACTACAACAGCACTGATAGGCACTGCAAACGGGCTGGTAACCGCCGTGTCCGTGGGTACGGCTGCGATCACCTACACCCTGCTGACGGGCTGTATGACCAATACCACCGTTACCGTAGACTCATTACCTGCTGCAATAACAGGAGATACTACCGTATGCCCGGGTCTGACCATAACCCTCAGCGATGCGGCTGTATCCGGCACATGGACCAGCAGCAATACGCTGGTTGCAGCTATAGATATAAGTACAGGTATGCTTACCGGCAATACCGCAGGCACTACGACCATCACTTACACAATACCTACCGGTTGTATCACCCAACGTTCAGTGACTGTTAACCCACTACCTGTAGCTATATCCGGGATCACCGACTTATGCCTTGATTATATAGCTTCATTGAGTGACGCCAGTTCCGGCGGCACATGGAGCAGTGCCAGCACTTCTGTGATGGTGGGTTCTGCATCGGGTATTGTGACCGGTGTATTCCCCGGTACGGCAACTATAGTCTATACGCTGCCTACCAGTTGCCTGATCACTGCATCCCTGACGGTAAACCCACTACCAACAACCATTTATGGTAACCTGCAGGTCTGCCTCGGGCTGACGAGTGCAGTAACCGACACGACTACTGGCGGTGCCTGGAGCAGTGCCAATATAGCAGTAGCTACCATAGGCACAGCGGCTGTATACACAGGTGTGGCAGTTGGTACAGCTACCATATCTTACGTACTGCCTACGGGTTGCCTGGATACCATCGCCGTAACTGTGAACAGGCTACCTGCGGCTATCTCCGGCGACACCGTAATTTGTGCAAACCAGTCGCTTACCCTCACGGACTCCGTAACCGGTGGCGAATGGCTGAGCTCAAATACGTCCGTTGCTACCATCACCAGTTCATCGGGTATAATGACGGGCATATCCGGCGGCACGGCCGTTATTACTTATACCTCGCCAGTGGGCTGCTTAGCCCAGATAACGGCTACCGTGGATCCGCTGATGACTCCAATCTCGGGCACATCACCAATCTGCAGAAGAACGACAACGCTGTTCTCTGAAGCGACTACCGGCGGCACCTGGACAAGTGATGATACTTCCGTAGCCACCGTGGATCCAACAGGCCTGGTCGGTGGTATAAACATCGGCATCACTACTATCAGCTATACAGCCCTGAATGTGTGTGGTACAGCGACGCACACCATATCAGTGAGCCCGCTACCATATGCTGGCAACATACATGGTGCTACAACGATGTGTACGGGTACATCTGTAGGGCTGAATGATTCTGTGGCCGGTGGTACCTGGTCGGGCAACAGCGCGGTGGCAGTGATAGATAATACGGGATCAGTGAGCGGTATTGCTGCCGGCACCGGCACGCTCACTTATACCTACATTAATAGCTGTGGTACAGACAGGGCAGAAATAACGGTGACCGTAAACCAGACGCCGGGATCGCCGCACATCACCACACATCCTGACACCGTGCAGTGCAGCGAAACCCTGTACCAGAACTTCGGCGCTGACTCTGTCGAGCCCGCAGGATTCCGCTATATCTGGAACGCACGCAATGCCACAGTGTATGCTGTCGGCTCTACACGGCAATACTGCCTGGTCAACTTTAACTCGCCTGGAACAAGTGTGGTTTGGCTCACCACAGACCAGTCGGCCACGGCCTGCCAGAGTGCAGACTCGCTCGTATTCCACATTGGCACGGATGAATCGCCTGACCCTGTCGTTGTATACTACTCTCCAGAGTTTGTATGTAAGGACAATACGGCCAACAGCTACCAGTGGGGCTATGATGATTTGTTTACCCTCGACTCTACCCTGCTGCCGGGAATGGTGAATCAGAATTATGGTAATGGCAGCCCCGAACTTACCAGGAAGAACTACTGGGTACTGACCTACCACGGCAACTGCCTGCAGAAATCTTATTACAATACTCCTACAGGTGTGAAGAACGTAACGCAGGAAAACATAGAAATACTGCTGTACCCTAACCCTGCCGACGCGCAGATAAACATAGAGATAAAAGGTATCAGCAAGGCAGATAAAATAGACGCCATAGTCTATGATATACTGGGCAAGGAACGCAAAACCGTTACCATCACTAATGGTGCAGGAAGCTTCAACATAGCCGGGTTCACGCCGGGGGTATACATGATCGCTTTCAGTCGAAGCGGCGAACGAATAGGCGCTAAAACTTTCGTGAAAGAATAGCGCAGTTGCAAATAAAGCTCCCGATAACCGCACTGTTACTGCAAACTGAAAAGCAGTATGTTTGCACCCATTTTCGGGTATGAAGAAAGCGTTGATACACATGCACCTGGCAGTTTTGCTATGGGGCTTTACAGGAGTGTTGGGGAGGGCCATATCGCTCACAGCTCCGGTGCTGGTATGGTATCGTATGCTGATGACCGCAGTATTTATGGCTGTGATACTTGTATATCGTAAGCAGTGGATAAAACCACAGCCGCGTGACATGCGTCAATTGGCCATTATAGGCAGCCTCATGGGCCTGCACTGGGTAGCGTTTTACGGGGCCATCCAATTGGCCAACATCTCCATTGCGCTCGTTTGCCTCTCTACCGCAAGTGTATTCACATCCCTTCTCGACCCGCTCGTAAATAAAGGCAAGCATGACGTGCAGGAGATGATGCTGGGTTGCCTTGCCATAGTGGGTGTGTACCTTATTTACAGGTTCCAGCAATTTTACGGAGCAGGTATTGCGTGCGGCGTCACTGCTGCCATACTCAGCTCTGTATTTACAGTGCTCAATAAAAAGATCTCTAACAAATACCCCTCGCGCACAATGGTGTTTTACGAGATGGCGGCAGGCTGGTTGTTCATATCGCTGCTGATGCCGGTATTGTTTCATTATGCACCACAGACAAATTTCCTTCCGAGTTCACCCAATATATTCAGCACCGCATGGCTGCACAACGACTGGCTGTGGCTCATATTGTTGAGCCTTTGCTGCACGGTATGGGCGCAGTCTCTGGCGCTCAATGCACTAAAACGCCTCAGCTCATTCACCGTAACCCTGTCCGTAAACCTGGAGCCGGTATATGGCATACTGCTCGCCTTCCTCTTTTATAACGAGAATAAGGAGATCATTTTCAACAAAGGGACGCAAGACCTGAACTGGGGGTTCATCAGCGGCATGGGGCTCATCCTGTTGTCGGTAGCACTGCAGATGCTGCGTTTATTAAAACCAAAGTTTGCCACAGCGGGCTATATAAAGGAAAAGGGCGGGATCGACTAAGCGTTTACATAAGGTACTATAATGACAATGTCCCGGAAATCCGGGACATTGTCATTATACAAAAATTGTTTTTTTATCTTCTTCCGCCCTCATGCTCTTCCTGGTGTTGCGGCGGAGCCTGGCGCTGTTGCTGTGGCATAGGTTGTGGCCTGCTCTGAGGTTGCTGCATTTGAGGCTGTGGCCTTTGCTGCGGTTGAGGCTGCGGCTGTGGACGCTGCTGAGGTTGCGGTTGTGGCCTTTGTTGCTGTTGCGGCTGTGGCCTTTGCTGCGGTTGCGGCTGTTGCCTTTGCTGCGGTTGTGGTTGCTGACGCTGTTGAGGCTGTGCCTGTGGTTGCGGCCTGTTTTGTTGTTGTGGTTGCGACCTCTGCTGTGGCTGAGGCTGCTGTTGCGGCCTGCCTGCAGGCTGATTGGCATTCCCGCCTCTCTGGTTGTTAGGCCCAACTACCCCTGTATTTTGCGGCACGTGCCCTTGCTGCACTTGCTGCCTGAAGGCCGGCTGATGATTGCCGCTGGCTGTTGCAGCCTGCGGACCACCTATGCGCCTTGGGGCCTGCACTACGTTAGCAGGCCGTGCTGTACTCGCTGTACCACGATTTATAGAAGGGCGGTACATGCTCACAGAATTACCACTTATTCCTGGAGCACCGGGCCTGCTGCTGCGTGACACATGATACACCTGTACAGGTGTATGCGTATCGCGCTGTATCATATCTGCCCTTGGTCCGTAATTATAACGTACGTGTGTACCATTGTCTACATAAGCGTTATTCACGAAACTGGTCTGCCTGATGTACCCACCGTTATAAGACGGGCCTCTCCAGTGGCTGTAACAGTCGCGCTCATACATATACTGCGGCTGCACAAATACCCACCAGCTCTCTGGGCAGTTATAGCTAACACCTACGCCAATGCCGGGGCCCAATGGCGCCCATCCGCTATAACCACCGCCATAGCGCCAGCTTACCCATGCAGGCGCCCATTCGTAACCGGGAACCCATAACCAACCATAGTAACTATCATACGTCCAGCGGCCATAGTGATAGCAGGCCCAGCCCCAGGGATCGTCAGACACCCAGGTATTACCGTAGTCTGTCATTACCCAATGCCCATTGTTGCCATAGGGGCGAAAATCGCCTGATTCGTTAGGCACCCATACATTGCCATATTGTGCGTCGTTCACCCATTGCCCATAAGGGGACAGGTCGTCGTAAAATTGCTGGTAAGATACGGTCTCATCCTGCGCGGTCGCCTTTGTAGTTGTACCGGCAACGAACAAAAGGCTTACAAGCACAATACCCATTGCTCTGCTGACTAATTTTCTCATGTTGTTTGTTTTAGTGTTTGTTTGATCGTGTTTTGAAATAGTAATAACCTGATACATTCAATATCCGGTCCAAAGATTCACAATGCAATGTTAATCTGTCTTTTACGACACGTAATAGGTAGCCAAATACCGTGCCAGCAGCCGGTTTTACGATTCACAAGATAAGATTAAAAACTTATTGCTTAACGTATTTCCACAAGAATCCCCGGTTACTTAGCATAACCGGGGATGTATTTTTAGTGATTTGCTGCCCATTGCCGTTTATCCTACCGCAACATTCGAAAGCGCTTCAGCCATTGTTTTTCCTATGTTGGCCGGGCTGGCTACTACATGTATGCCACACTCTGCAAGTATCTTCATTTTTGCCGCAGCTGTGTCATCAGCGCCGCCTATAATGGCGCCTGCATGGCCCATACGACGGCCTGCAGGGGCTGTCTGCCCTGCTATAAAGCCGACTACCGGTTTGCGCATATTATTTTTCAGCCATTGTGCGGCTTCTGCTTCCATATTACCGCCTATCTCCCCTATCATGATGATGCCATCTGTTTCCGGGTCGTTCATCAGTAGTTCCACTGCCTCGCGGGTAGTGGTGCCTATGATGGGGTCGCCACCTATGCCTATAGCAGTAGATATGCCCATACCGGCTTTTACCGCCTGGTCTGCCGCTTCATAGGTAAGCGTACCTGATTTTGATACAATGCCTATACGGCCGGGAGTGAATACAAAACCTGGCATAATGCCCACCTTAGCCTCTCCAGCAGTGATCACTCCGGGACAGTTAGGGCCTATCAGCCGGCAACTACGGCTTTTTATGTACTCACGCGCCTTCACCATGTCCTGCACAGGTATTCCTTCTGTAATGCAGATGATCACCTTTATACCAGCATCGGCAGCTTCCATTATTGCGTCCGCGGCAAATGCAGGCGGCACAAATATGATGGACACGTCGGCGCCGGTTTTCGTTACTGCGTCCTGCACGGTATTGAATACAGGGCGGTCCAGGTGCATTGTACCACCCTTAGCCGGAGTTACGCCGCCTACCACATTGGTACCATATTCTATCATCTGGCCGGCATGAAAAGTACCTTCTGTACCTGTAAAGCCCTGCACGATCACTTTTGAATCCTTATTTACTAAAACAGACATGAGTTCACTTTGTTTAGGAAGTGCGCAAAATTAAGCTAAAAGCATACAATACCAAATAATGGCTGCTCATCTGTCATTTTTGCGATAAAAGGATATCCCGGTCCGCTGAATATTATCGGATAATGAGGTATCGCTTATCTGCCGGAAAACAGAAAGGTCGAAGGTATAAGCGACATAAAGGTCGTCCAGTTTTAAACTGATCTGGTTAACTAATGAAGCGTTGACCTTATCACCTTTCAGCGACAGATCTATATCGGAGCCCGGCTTGTAATTCCCCTTTGCCCTTGACCCATACAATACTACCTCTTCCACTTCTGGGAAAGCGGAAAAGACACTTTTAATGCCGAGGACAATATTTTCGTTCAGCCCGAATTGCATTTCAGTTAACCATTAAACAAATCAGTATTTTTCTTGATAATCTTATCCAGTTCATCTTTCAACTCAAGGTACTGTGCAAAATAAGTCGATAAAATATTGCCGGCGATCTCATTAACGGTTACCTCGTTATATGTATGAGCAGTTTTATTTCCGTCTTTCAGCATACCCATCCATGCGGCGCCATCCTTTATCAAACCTCTTTTAAAAGCTAGTTCAATAGCGTCACGGCTTCCCTGTATACCTGTTTCGCCCTGGCTTTCATAAAAGTCTTTGATCGTGTTCCATCCCAGCTCATAGGTATATTCAAACGCCTTTATCATGCCGGTTTGTTCCAGTTCATTCAGGTTTTTACCTTTTTTGACAAACTTTGCCATTGGGTAAGTGCCTTGCAGAAATTGGCGAACCGTTGCTGCCAGCGAATTTCTTTCTCGTCCATCTACTTGTTGTTACTACACAAAATTAGAAAACATTAGACTTATTCCTAAGTTTTTATTTACACACAAGTACCACTACCTCGCATCCAACATCCAGAACATCAGCTCTTTTTTACTACATTTGCCCCCGCGAATAAAGATTCATTTACCAAAATAATAATATCCTTTTATGGCATACGATATAATCGTAGTAGGAAGCGGCCCCGGCGGCTATGTAGCAGCGATACGCGCATCACAGTTGGGTTATAAGGTAACTATCGTTGAAAAAGAAAGCCTCGGCGGCATTTGCCTCAACTGGGGTTGTATCCCTACAAAGGCGCTCCTCAAGTCGGCAAGCGTATTTGAGAATTTCTCTCACGCAGCTGATTACGGCATCATTGCCACCGACTTCAAACCCGACTTCGGTGCGGTCATCAAGCGCAGCCGTGGCGTGGCCGATAAAATGAGCAAGGGCGTAACCTTCCTCATGAAGAAGAACAAGATAGATGTGATGATGGGCATGGGCAAACTGAACGCTAAGAAAGAAGTGGAAGTGACCGGCGCTGATGGCAAAACCACTGCTTACCAGGCAAAACACGTGATACTGGCCACAGGCGCACGCAGCCGCCAGTTGCCTAACCTGCCTCAGGATGGCAAAAAGGTTATAGGCTACCGCGAGGCTATGTCATTGCCTACTATGCCTAAGACCATGATAGTAGTAGGCTCCGGCGCTATAGGCGTGGAGTTTGCTTATTTCTACAAGAGCCTGGGCGTCGAAGTAACCATAGTAGAGTTTCTGCCCCGCATAGTGCCGGTGGAAGATGAAGATATTTCTAAGGAACTGGAAAGGGTATTCCGAAAGAAGGGCATGAAGATAATGACCAATGCCTCTGTAGAAAAGCTGGACACATCTGGCGCGGGTGTAAAGGCTACGGTAAAAACAGAAACAGGCGATGTGGTGCTGGAAGCTGATATAGTGCTGAGCGCAGTAGGTATTGCGTCAAATATTGAGAACATAGGGCTGGAAGGACTGGGCATAAAAACAGACAAAGGCAAGGTACTGGTAGATAAATACTACAAAACAAATGTTGACGGAGTCTATGCCATAGGAGATATTACACCTGGCCAGGCACTGGCGCATGTAGCATCAAAGGGCGCTATCATTTGCGTAGAGGCTATAGCCAACAAAGAAGGTAAGTATAAGCACCTGCCTGAACCACTGGATTACGGCAATGTACCGGGTTGCACCTATTGCTCACCGGAGATAGCCAGTGTGGGCCTCACCGAAAAGCAAGCTAAGGAAGCCGGTTATGAAATAAAAGTAGGTAAGTTCCCATTCTCTGCATCGGGCAAGGCAAGCGCAGCAGGCGCTACAGAAGGTTTTGTAAAAGTGATCTTCGATGCTAAGTATGGCGAATGGCTGGGGACACACTCCATAGGCTACAACGTAACAGAAACTATTGCAGAGACTGTAGTAGCCCGCAAGCTGGAAACCACCTGGCAGGAAGTGCTGGACAGCATACACCCACACCCTACCATGAGCGAAGGCATAAAAGATGCCGTAGAAGTGGCGCTGGGAGAAGCAATACATTTATAAGACAATAAAGGAAATGATATAGTAAAGGCTGCCAACTGGCGGCCTTTATTTTTGTACCCAAAACTTCCTGTTATATTTTCTGAAAAATACACAGTACATTAGTCCGTTATATTTCACCATCATCAGAAACCTCTTATCTCCATTTTTATGAATTCACGCAGGCAGTTTATCAAAAATGCCGCCCTTGCTGGCGGTGGCCTACTTTTAGCCTCTTCTGTTTTTGCCAATATCGTATTGCCAAACCGCAAGAAGGTCATCATCATCGGCGCCGGTTTTGCCGGGCTCATGGCGGCTTACGAGCTGGATAAAAGAGGTATCGACTTCGAAATACTGGAAGCCCGCGACCGCATCGGCGGCAGGGTATATTCACATTCCTTCGGTGGCCCCGACAACCTCATTGTAGAGCTGGGCGCCGAATGGGTGGGTGAAGACCATCACCTGCTGCGGCAACTGTGCGCGGAGTTCAACCTGCACCTCGATAATAACCAGTTCGATACGCGGGCCATTTACAAAGGGCAATTTTATGACGACTTGAAAAAGATAGAGTCGCACGAATGGATGGTGACCTACGAAAAACTACTGGCAGACTACAAATCGCTTACACCTGAACAAAAAGATATACTGGACCACAAGCTCGATAAGACCGACTGGTGGCGTTTCCTCGTAGACCACGGCTGCAGCGGAACCGACCTGGACCTGCGCGACCTGATAGACAGTACCGACTTTGGCGAAAGTATCAGGGAGGTATCTGCACTGGCAGCCATGGGCGAATACACCAGCAACTCACCGGCCTCCAGGAACCAGATGGACTACAAGATAACCGGCGGCAACTCCCGGTTAGCGGATGCGCTCATGGCCCGCTTCGAACACAAGATCAGGAAGAACACACAGGTGATAAAGGTGGTGCAGCGCAACAAGGTGAAGGTGTATTGCACCGGCAACTATATCGCAGAGGGCGACAGGCTCATCTGCACCGCGCCCACTTTTGCAGTAAGCCGCATCGCATGGGATCCTATATTACCCGAGTCCATGCTGAGCGCCATGCAGGCGCTGGAGTATGCCCGCATCAATAAGAATGCAGTGTTATTCCGCAAGCGGTTCTGGGGCGATGACGCTTTTGATATGATCACAGATATGCCGGGCCATTATTTCTATCACGGCACCAAGAACCAGACGCAAAACACCAAAAGGGGCGTACTGATATCCTACACCATTGGCGATAAAGCCGCTGTAATAGCCAACCAATCTGACGCATGGCGCGCCGACATGATGGACCAGTCGCTATACCCCGCCTTTGGCAGTGTGAGCCAGTACATCGACGGGCAGGAACTGCAATACTGGGGCAACGATAATTTCTCAAAAGGCGCCTATGCGGTATACGGCAAAGGGCAGTGGTTCGACATCTTCCCAAGGCTGAACAAACCCCACCTGCATACACTGTTTGCCGGGGAGCATTTGTCTGATTCATGGGGCGGCTTTATGGAGGGTGCGCTGGAAACAGGCAAGGCTGCGGCAGAAAAGATATAAGGCTATGCCAAACGTAAGCCAGCCGCTGCCGATGACAATATATACGAACCTGCTGCGTTTCTTTATTAAAGCAACTGCCCTTATCTTCGCATAACACCCGGCCTGTTTTAATGAAGTTATCAGTTATTATTGTAAACTATAATGTCAAGTACTTCTTAGAGGTATGCCTGCATTCCGTATTCCGGGCAGCAGCAGGTATAGATGCAGAGGTAATAGTGGTGGACAATAATTCAGAGGATGACAGTTGCAAGATGGTGCGGGAACATTTCCCATCAGCCATCCTGATAGAGAATACAGACAATAAAGGATTTTCCAAAGCCAATAACCAGGGCGTAGCGATTGCCAAGGGGGAATACATACTTTTCCTCAACCCCGATACCGTGATGCCGGAAGACTTCCTCGCGAAGACGCTGGCCTACATGGACGCGCATCCCGAAGCAGGGGCCCTGGGCCCACGGCTCATAGATGGTAAGGGGCAGTTTGCCCCTGACAGCAAAAAGTCTTTCCCGTCACTCTCTGTGGCCATATTCAAGACCACGGGTATTAATAAGCTGTTCCCTGCGTCGTCTTACTTCAATAAATATTATGCGGTACACGTAGGTGAGCGGCAGACCGCTGCTGTTGATGTGCTGTCAGGCTGCTGTATGCTGGTGCGCAAGTCGGCAATGGATACAGCGGGCGGCCCGTTCGATGAGGATTATTTCATGTATTGCGAGGATGTAGACCTTTCCTACCGCATAGAAAAGGCCGGCTATAAGAACATCTATTATCCCGAAGTAGACCTGATACATTACAAAGGAGAGAGTACCCGAAAAATGACCCTTTCCTATGTGCGTATATTTAATGAGGCGCTCGTCACTTTTGTAAAGAAACACTATTCAAAAAAAGACGCCAGCCTGTTTGTACTCTTCATCAATGTGGGCATTGTTCTACGCGCTGTGCTGGGTACGGTAAAACGCGGTCTGAAGGTATTTCACATGCCTTTGTTCGACGCACTGATACTGCTGGTGACCCTATGGGGCATAAAAAATTTCTGGGTAGAGGAGGTAAAGAACCTGATGCCCATTCACCCCAGTGCCGTGTATGCAACCTTCCCGGTATACATTGCCTTATGGCTGCTCTCTTTTTACTTTAATGGCGTATACGACCAGCCTTACCGTGCGCTGAAGGTGGTACGGGGCATGCTTGTGGGCACTACTGCCATCCTGGCTTATTACGGCCTGCTGCCGCCTGAGCTGCGGTATTCACGTGCTATTATCATATTTACCGGTTTTGCGGGCACCGCCGTGTTGCTTGGTCTTCATGAACTATTATATAGGCTGGGCATACTGCGGTTCATACCCTATGATAAGCTTCCTCGTAAAGCCGTGATAGTGGCAGATGAACATGCATACCACAAGACAGCGGCAATACTACAACAGGTACACTATGCCCCTGAGCTTTCAGGGCGCATAAGCCCTAAGGAAGAACATCATGGCGTCTTGGCTACCCTACCCCAAATGAAGCAGGTACTCTATACCACCGGGATAAATGAAGTGATCTTCTGCATCAACGGCCTCAGTTATGCCGATGTCTTTTCACAGATGCAGCACTGCGGCAAAGAATATGAATACAAGATACACCTGCCCGGCAGCCAGAGTTTTGTAGGCAGCAATTCCAGCAGCACATCAGGCGACCTGTACACTATCGACCGGCGATTCAATCTCGCCGATTTTGCACAACTACGCAACAAGCGGCTGGTAGATATAGCAGGTGCATTCCTGTTTATGATCTTCTTCCCGTTCACTTTCTTTATGGTGAAGAGGCCAGGCACATTTTTCGGTAATTGCTTCCGGGTATTGTCGGGGCGGCTTACCTGGGTAGGTTATGCATCTTCGGTCTCCGCCAACCACTTGCCACCCATACGCAAGGGCGCTATTGAACCCTACAACATACTGGCGGGTTACGAACCCACCCGGGAAGTAAAAGCGCAGATCAACAAAGCATACGCGCAGCACTATGCACCGCTTACAGATATTACCTTACTGCTGAAGAATTATAAATACCTTGGCGGTGTGTAATATTACAAGGGTAGAAAACTGACATTATATGACCAGGCAGGAATTATCAGCACATATCGCGGAGCAACTAAAGGCCAATAAAGATACCCTTCGTACATACTGGCAGCAGTCGGGCCCTGTAAGGCATTTTCACCTCGATGATCTGTTGCCTGCCTCCTGGGCAGCAGACTGTTTCCGGGCGCTACCCGCCGCCGAAAAACTAATAGAGCGACATACAGTGAAGGAGCATAAACATGTAGGTGTGGACATTGATAGCTACAACCCGCTCGTGGGCGACATATTGCTCGCTTTCCAGGACGTAGCAGTGGTGAATATCGTGTCAGAGATAACAGGCGTCAAAGACCTGCTTGCCGATGGCTCACTATATGGTTCAGGTATCTCCATGATGATGCAGGGCGATTTCCTCCTGCCCCACCTCGACAACTCTCATGACGGCGATGGTAAACTGTATCGGGTGCTGAATGCCCTGTACTATATTACCCCCGACTGGCCGGAAGACAATGGCGGCAACCTGGAACTGTGGGATGGTGACATGGCAGAGCGTCAGGAAATACATGCCCGTTTCAATAGGCTGGTAATGATGGAGACCAACACACATTCCATACATTCTGTGAACAAAGTACTCAGGCCAGGCACACGTGCGTGCATCTCTAACTACTACTTTTCTGCCCGGCCGGTAGGTGAGCCTGCATACATTCACAAGACCACATTTTATGCCCGCCCTGAGGACGACCTGTTCAAGAAAGTGGCGCTGTCAGTAGAAGGAAAAGCAAAGAATTTTCTTTCGCGGTTCGTAAGCAATAAAGCAACCGGTACGCGCCACAGGAGAAAATAAATACACAGGTTTGTGGCATAATCTTTGTTGGCATTTGGGCAAATGGAACAACCAACTAAGAAACCGGAGATTCCCGAATTACCCCCAAATATAGGCGTACCGGAAACACGGCCAACACCCAATGAAAACCCCACGATAGTACCACCGGTACCAGAACCGGAAATAGTACCCGGCACAGAACCACAGCAACCGGATCTGCCACCTGAAATGCCGGGGCAAGTTTCCCGCTGATTAGTTTGCCTTTCGCATCCCAAGGTCGCTCTCCATTTGTTTGAGGGAAGACATCAGTTCCTGCTCCGCTTTCGCTTCCGAGGCATGTTCTTTCTGCTGGGTTTCGTACAAGATATAGAAAACATGTTTTTCTGTCGTCACTATGCCCGCTCGTTGGCTGGGTTTGCCAAACGAGGTAAGATTGGTTTGCACGATCTTTATCTCTGTATGAAAAGACAGCCATTCATTTATCTTCTGCTCCAGCGATATCAGGTCATCGTCATAGAACAACTGCACCTTATTCATAAAATTGGTTTTGGTCAAGTAGGACTTCGCCATAAATAATCGGGAATTTGTATTTACAGTCTCCAAACCCATGCCATCGGCATGCGACCAAATGTTAAATAATTATTATTCAGTTTGTTGGATAGTAAACCAGTCTGTTTCATGGTTTTCGCAACCCGAACCATTTTACGTTTTAACAGTCGCTGGCACGGATTTTTTTACCTCGTTAGTAAGAGAATTGTAAACAACTAAAACAAAAAAATTATGAAAAAGATACTCGCAATTTCGCTGCTTTGCATAGGCTCACTCAGTGGCTATGCACAAACTGAATATACTACGAAGAACCCGCCGCCATTGATCAACAATGGCCCTAGGGTTAACGTTACACCCGCTTTCGATGAACCATTTAAGGTGGTATCAGACAACCCATGCTATATGTATGAGAAACATGGTCTCGTGGTGTTGGAATGTCCCGGCGTACTGTTTACTCCGGAAGGCGGAACCTTGGATCAAGGTGTACCCACCGCGGTAAGCCTGCAGGACGATGGCTCTATAAATGTCCAGAGTTCAAATAGCTATACCGGTAACTATCCTAAGATAAACATAGACGTACCCGCAAATGCCACCCCTGTTTATCCTAAAGGCGATTATACCCCATTGGTACAAGGCCCTCCATGCTATGAATACACCACTAAAAATGGATTAGTAGTTATGGAATGCCCCGGCCTGTTGTTTCCGCCCGACCATAAAGAAAAGTAAGAAGTGTGTGAGTAAGGTGAGAGTGAAAGGAGCTGCATTATTGTGGCTCCTTTTTTATTTGGATAAACAGAAAGAAGTCTTAATATCGCCGATTTGCGATTTGGGTATTAAAGTTTTACCTTGCACCGTCATCTAATATATTATGAATTTTCAACTTACAGAAGAACAAATAGCCGTGCAAATGGCTGCACGCGATTTCGCAAGAAACGAATTGCTGCCGGGCGTTATAGAGCGCGATGAAAAGCAGAAATTCCCTGCGGAACAGATCAAAAAACTCGGCGAACTTGGGTTCCTCGGTATGATGGTAGACCCTAAGTACGGCGGATCTGGCATGGACACCATATCCTATGTGTTGGCCATGGAAGAAATATCCAAGATAGATGCTTCCGTATCGGTATGTATGAGTGTGAACAACTCACTGGTATGCTGGGGCCTGGAGAAATACGGCAACGAAGAGCAAAAACAGAAATACCTCGTAGAACTGGCGAAGGGCGAAAAGATAGGGGCGTTCCTGCTCAGTGAGCCGGAAGCAGGGTCTGATGCTACATCTCAGCGCACAACCGCTGAAGATAAAGGCGACTACTACCTGCTGAATGGTACAAAGAACTGGATCACCAATGGTAATTCAGCATCTTACTACCTCGTTATCGCACAAACATATCCCGAGAAGGGGCATAAAGGCATCAATGCGTTAATTGTAGAAAAGAACTCCCCGGGCGTTACCGTGGGCGCGAAAGAAAATAAACTGGGTATACGCGGCAGCGATACGCACAGCATCATGTTCCAGGATGTGAAGGTGCCTAAAGCCAACCGCATAGGCGACGATGGCTTCGGATTCACCTTTGCCATGAAGGTGCTGGCCGGGGGCCGCATCGGCATTGCATCCCAGGCGTTAGGTATTGCCAGTGGCGCTTATGAACTGGCGCTGAAATACTCTAAGGAGCGTAAAGCATTCGGCACCGAAATATCTAATCACCAGGCCATCGCCTTTAAACTGGCAGATATGGCTACGGAGATCGAAGCAGCACGTCTGCTGTGCTTCAAGGCCGCATGGACCAAAGACCAGGGAAAAGACTATACACTGTCGGCTTCTATGGCCAAGCTGTTCGCATCAGAGATAGCACAGCGCGTTACCAATGAGGCCATCCAGGTACACGGTGGTTACGGCTATGTTAAAGAGTTCCACGTAGAGCGCCTTATGCGCGATGCCAAGATCACCCAGATATACGAAGGCACAAGTGAAGTACAACGCATCGTTATCAGTCGCACTGTATTGAAAGGTTAATTTGTTACGAGACTCGTTCAGAGATATTGACCGCCCGGTTTTTCCGGGCGGTTTTCTTTTGTATGGTTACAAACCGGTCTACCTAAAAAACACGGAGAGATTATCCGACGCATCAGCAATAGCCGCATCCTAATCGTCATTATATTTGATCTCTTCAAATTCACGCAGCCCGGTAACTGGATTTGCCAGGGTGAATTTCGGCTCACCGACAAGCGCGCCCATTCTTACTTCGCACTTCAAAAAATAAACGGAGCCTGGCTTAACATCTATAACCACTGCTTCACGGGTTTCAGTACGTGCCCATATATTAGCTGGCCCGGCTTTGTGCAACTTCACGATGAATTTGCTTGCGAATTTCACACGGCAAACCATGGAATCGTTAACGTGTAGGTTATATTGTACGAGAGGGCCAACGCCCGTTGACCGATAAACATAGAGCAGCGCATACGAAGCAGTGTCAGGCAAAAGGCTTTTACATATTGAGTCCGCTACATGCCGCTGTGACAGTTTATATTCTGCGATATTGCCAACCACATAAACATCGGCATGCAGCCTGTAGCAGCTGCTCCACATATCTGGCTTCCGTATCTCAGTTATCTTTATGAGGTTACCACCCACCCAACGTGCTTTCTCTTTTGCCTGTTCCACTGTCTGTGCATAACCACAATTGAACTTGAAACCGCCGTCCCCTATTTTTATATTGCTGATCTTTTTGGCATTGGCGGGTGGTGCATCATTTAGTTCATATACCACAACATCGCCGGTATCTGTATTACTTTGTGCAACACCTCGATAAGCTGTGCTGCAAATAAGCAGCAGCATTAATAGGACAACATTTTTTTTCATCAAGATATTTTCACACAATTTAGCTACCAAATAGCTTTCCTGCAAACATTGAAAAAGGAGCGGATAGCCGCTCCTTTTTCAATGTTGTATATTGTTATAATTAAGCTTTTACTTTCTGAGCATTTTTCAACGATGCCTGCTGTAGCATAAAATAGCCGCCAAACAAAGCTATACCGCCTACCATATCACCAGCGAGCGTATATTTAAAGAAAGGAATACCGTCTACATAAGTTTTTATAAGTCCCGCAAAACTATAACCGTTCCAACCCTGTGTGAAGTAACCAAAATTAGATACCAGGAAGAACGCTGTTGAAGCGCCGAAGAGGTATGCCAGGGTAGTAGCTGGCCGTGGCTGCTTCATCATTACACCCAATGCTGCAGCGCTCACCAGCGCACCATAGTTGAACACCATGGCCGAAACGCCATAAAAACCCGGTATAGCAGTAAAGAACTGGAAATAAAGGTCACCCACAAGCTGTCCCAGCATTGGGATCAGGAATGCCATAGCACGCTTTTCCTTAAACATAGCACCGCTGAACAAACCGATAGCCGCCAGTGGGGCAAAATTGGGCAGATGCAGGTCTGCGTTAATGATACGTGCGCTTGCCGCAAATATCACCAGGAATAATGCGATTAAAATATCTGTGTTGTTGCGTTTCATTGTCATGAGTTGTTATTGCAAAATTAACGGTAAAAAATCAAAAAACAGCCAATACCCATCAAACTATTCCTTCACCTACGCTCTAATCATAAGACTACTTGGTATCATAAGCCCACTTTATGTAAGTAGACCCCCATGTAAATCCTCCGCCAAAAGCGGCCAGCACTATATTATCACCCTTATGCAGGCGGCTTTCCCACTCCCACAGGCAGAGCGGCAAGGTACCGTTGGTGGTATTGCCAAAGCGTTCTATGTTCACCATTACTTTCTCCGGCGGCAGTTTCATACGGTCTGCTGTAGCGGTTATAATGCGCATATTGGCCTGGTGGGGTACCAGCCAGTTTACAGTCTCCGCCGTCAGGTTGTTACGTTCCATTATCTCTGCCGATACATCTGCCATGTTCTTCACCGCAAACTTGAATACGGCCTGCCCTTCCTGGTATACGTAATGTTCCTTGTTCATTACCGTTTCTATTGATGCCGGCTTCACAGATCCGCCTGCTTTTTGGTGCAGGTACACCCGCCCGCTGCCGTCTGTGCGCAGTATAGAGTCAATAAGGCCATACCCATCGGTATCAGGTTCCAGCAATACACATCCTGCCCCATCACCGAATATGATAGACGTTTTCCGGTCTTCATAATCCATTATAGAGCTCATCTTGTCTACACCTATTACCAATACTTTTTTATGCCTGCCGGTCTCTATGAACTGAGAGCCTACCGTGAGCGCAAAAATAAAACCGCTGCATGCCGCATTTATATCATACCCCCACGCTTTTGTCATGCCTACTTTGTCGCAGATCACATTTGCCGTTGCGGGAAACTGCATATCCGGAGTGGTAGTGGCACAGATCACCATTTCTATATCCGTAGGCGCTATGCCCCTTTTGCTCAGCAGGTTCTTTACTGCCTCTACTGCCATATCGCTACTCCCCTTGCCTTCTCCTTTCAGTATGCGGCGCTCCTTTATGCCCGTCCTCGACTGGATCCATTCATCAGTGGTATCCATCATCGTTTCCAGTTCGGCGTTTGTAAGTCTGTACTCAGGAACATATCCGCCAACAGCTGTGATGGACGCATGAATTTTCTGCATTATCTTTTATTTATTTGCCGGGGCAAAATTAGGAAAATTAGCTGATTCGGGGTTATAGTCTTTGCTTACTTTTCTATTGCGTCTATGTAGACATACCCCCACATACCTGCAATACCTGACCGGTTACATAAAGACTCATGTCAGATGCCAGGAACAGGGCTGCATTGGCTACATCTTCCGGCTTACCGAAGCGCCCCAGTGGAATTTTTTCAAACCATTTTTCGGCCCCGCCATCCTTAAGATAGTGTGTCATATCCGTTTCTATAAAGCCCGGTGCTATGGCATTGCAGCGTATGTTGCGGCTGCCTATCTCCTGCGCTATACTCTTCGTAAACCCTATGATGCCCGCCTTGCTGGCAGCGTACGCGCTTTGCCCACCGTTGCCTTTCACGCCTACTATAGAACTAAGGTTAATGATACTGCCTGCCCTGTTCTTCATCATCGGCCTTATTACTTGCTTGGTCAGGTTAAATACACTTTTCAGGTTCGCCTGCATTACTTCGTCCCATTGTTCCTCTGTAAGGCGCAGCAGCAGGTTATCACGGCTTATTCCGGCATTGTTCACACATATATCTATAGTGCCAAAATCTTTGGTCACATCGTTCGCCAATTGCTCTGCAGCTTTTAGATTGCCTGCATCGCTCTTATAGCCTTTTGCTTTTACGCCCAGTGCAACCAGCTTTTCTTCCAGCACTTTCGCCTTCTCGTCAGACGACAGATACGTAAACGCCACATTTGCACCCTGCTCCGCAAATTTTATCGCTATTGCCTCTCCTATTCCCCTGCTCGCACCGGTTACCAGCGCCACCTTATTTTCAAGTAATTTCATGCTTGTTTATTTGGGATGCTAAAGTAGTGATTGCTGTTACAAAATTCAAACGCGGCTTTTCATATCAGTACACAGTTAGGTTATCGCTCATCCTGTATACAATATATACCTAACCTGCATGCATGGCTTTCTATCTCCTTTGCCTTAGCTGCATCAGGATAATAATAAGGCCGGTTTTGCATCCTTCTTTGTATCATAGCCATACAGCCTTCCCCATACGCATAATTATCCTTATATGCATATAGCAGGCACAGCGTGGCTACCCCCATTACCGGCCAGAGTACCTTTTTGCCCATAAACAATATCCACAGGAACACAAATGCCAGCGCCGCCAGCATGTGCGAGTAGATCAGGTAACGGCTCCAGTATGATGCTACTTCTCCAGCCGTATAATCGCTCCTGAATACGGCTATGCTCAGTGTGGTAGCTCCCACTGCAGCCAGCACGCATATAAGCGGCAATGTGTTTTCTTTTATTTGCAGCTTCTTTATATCCAGTGGGAAGGTTAGCACTAATACCAATAACACACACACACCGGCCAGTATCCCATTCTCAAACGAAAAGTGGCTCCCCATCATGTGCAGCAGAAACCGTACTATACGCATCAGGCTGAACGGATCGTGTAGCTCCGCCGGGTCAGACCCCTTGGTATAATGCGTATAGTACAACGCTGTGCCTATAACAAGCAACGCACCGCTGTATATAGCCCTGCGTTTATCCTTGCTCAGCAGTAAGAACACAGGCAGGCAAAGCGCGCTCATCACGCCCCCACCGCTCGCGAATATGCAGAAAAACTGGCTTACCAATGCTATTACCAGGTTCCTGTTGCCGGGCCGGGTAAAGAAATACAGGCTGATCATAAAAAACATGATCACACCATAGTTCACTAATCCGCACATGGCAAAGGTGGCGTTCTCATAGCTACTTGGGTCAAAGATGCAAAAACCCGCCACTAAGCTCACCACGTTCCAGTACTTAGGTATGGCCTTCTTTATAAAATGCACCAACACTACATACGCCACCAGCAATTGAATGTTAGAAATAAAGATGATGTTCCTCAGATTCACTTTTCCAAACAGGTCATAATACCACACATATAGCAACCGCGAGTGCAGAATACGGTGATCGCCATGCTGTGTGAACAGCATAAAGAACCTGTCTGTAAATGAAGGCGTCATTACCCAGTCCGTAAGGAATTTAAGTATGGCGTCATAGTCATCCTGCATGGGAATGTTCAGGGCATACACACTCACCATGTTGAAATAAACGACAGCCGGGATGAATATCCAGAAATTGATAAGGTATTTCAGATACTTGTTACCGTCAGTGGTGCTACCATCGGCTACTGCCGCCACTGGTTTCTTCGGTTCTTTCCTTTTTTCCTGCGGCACAGGTTTCGCGGCTACGGGTTTCATCTTATACAGTCGTTTTCAAATGCTTATCATCTGCTGAATAATAAACATAATTAATGCTGTCAAAACTAAACCTTTGAAATAAAAGTTCTTATCCTCGTTTTACATTTATATTATTCTAATTTCCCGCACCTTGTGCGGTCTCCGCATGGCCCTTTATTTTGTGGTGTGCACGGGGCAATGTCTGCAGATAAGCATATATGTCATCGGTCTGCTTATCGGTCAGGTGATGAAACTGTTCCATAGGCGGATGCAGCTTCCTGTTTGGCGCCTGCCCTTCCCGCACGGCCTTGCGAAAATCTTCCCTGGTATAGTAACCTATTCCTGTGGTCTTGCAGGGCGTCAGGTTCGACGCGTATATTTTTTTCCCGTCAGGGCCTTTGAACTTCTCTCCGCCCTGCATATACCCTTTCGATTGTTCGGCATGCAGGTAATTAAGTGAAGTGATGCTTTTTGAATGACAGTGGTAGCAGCCTATTATGTCCACTAAGTAGCGGCCATTGGCCACTGCATTATCTGCTTCCGGCCTGCTTATCGGTGTAATGTATGGTTCTGGTTTCTTCGAATGTATAGCCGCCCTGCCTATGGCGTTCAGGTGCGTCTTCCCCACGCTGGTATCGCCTGCCGCCACTGCTGCGTCATCAGACCGCAGGTACACTATGATGTCATTTATATCATCATCGGCCATTGTTGGGCGCACCATGTATGGGATAAAATGCCCATCCCGGGTAATGCCTGTCTTCAACAGGTAAGCCAGTTGCGCATCGGTATACAACCTCATTATCCCGTATTCTTTTGAGTTCGTGAGGTTGGCGGTATATACCTTACCCATTACCTTCGGGATACCGTCAAACTTATTCCCTACAAATTTTCCCACCCCACGATTGTAGTGGCACCCACCGCAGGTATTATATACCAGGTTCTTTCCCCGGTCAAAAGAATTGGGTGTCTTTATCAGAGTATAGTTTTCTTTGGCTACGGGATAGTGTGTCTTACACGCGTACAGCAATACCGCGCAGAGCAGGCATGCCCATGTTGTTCGTTTGAAATAAAATGTGTGTTTCATGGCGGTTTTTAGCTACCCTGCTTAAAAACCATTCCAATAAGCATGTTTTGTAAAATTATTGGTACTACCCTGCCTCAGAAAAGTGACCCTTCACTGTATATT
>JABDCE010000012.1:0-1089 GCA_013288285.1 Bacteroidota bacterium | reverse complement strand
CTGTATATTACCGGCAGCGGTATTTTCGTTTTGCAATGCTTGTTCATTTGTTCAATGAAATATTTAATGAGCTCAGGCGAGTGCAGTTCTTCATGCTGGTGCATAAAGAAGTAGCAGGCCTCCAGCCCCTCTGCCATCCATATTTTTATGCGTTGTACCCATTCATCTATCCGGGTGTAGTCTGTGGCGTGCAGGCCATTACCTACAAAGCGTATGAAACATTCTGGCTTCGACAGATGCATATGCACACAATCGCGCCGGCCTGCGGCATCCGTTATTACCGCGCCCCGTTTATGCTGGCGCAGGTAGCTGTATAGTGCCGGGTCATACCCTTCAGGGGCGGTATACCAGTCCTCATGCCGCAGCTCCAGGAAGACGTCTATGTCTTTCGGCAGGTCGTTCATGAATGCTTCTATGGTCTCCAGGTGCTTCACACCCATTTGCGGGTGCGGCATCAGGAATATAGGCCCCAGGTGCTTGCCAAATGCCGATAGTACATCCAGGAACTGCCCTACCTCATGCTCCGCATTCTTCAGCCGCCGCAGGTGGGTAATCGATTGTGTGAATTTCGGGCAGAAAACAAAATTGTCAGGCACAGCCGCTACCCACTTCTCCACCTGCTCCCGCGAGTGCACATTATAAAAGAACCCATTGAACTCTATACTGTTGAATTGTTTTGCGTAGTAACTGAGAAAATCCTTTTCCTTCGTCCCCTTCGGATACAGCTTGCCTATCCAGTCCTTACGCCCCCATTTTGCGCACCCTATATAGAATTTCGTCTTACCCTTCCCTTTCTTCAGCACCTCCTTATTCTGCGGCGGGTCAGGCGGCAGCGAGAGGTCGATCTCCAGCAGTTCTTTTTCCGGTATTTTCCCAAAATCCATAGGTTACTGTTTATATCTACATTAAACAAAAAAGTCGTTCCCTTCCCCTATCGCCAGTCCCACATTACCTGCCCGTGATGGTAGAAAACAATCCTGCCATCCTCCAGTTGCACCTCCAGCGTGCCATCGGTATGCGCGTTGATGATCGTCGCTTCCCACCGTCCTGTCGCGTCTGTGAAACCCTGCTTTTTGCCCCGCTTATACA
>JABDCE010000011.1 GCA_013288285.1 Bacteroidota bacterium | reverse complement strand
AAAAAAAATCTGTACAAATTCTACGTTATGTGGGCGCTCCTCCCTTTGGGGGAGGTTGGGAGGGGCTTCTATGTAATAAATCAGAAATTGGATGCTGAAAAAAGAATTTGTACAAATTGCTGGTAGAGGGGTAACGAGAATGGCGTTGGAAACGCTGTACCGCAGCATCCGCGTCGCAGACGATGGACGAGAATAAAACGAGAGTGAGAAACAGACCTCCTACGCCGAAAAGGCTACGGCGGGTGACGGCAGGAGGGATTAGGCTACCGGAAGCTTAAAGCGCTCTTTGAAGGAGCCCATAAGATCTGAACTGATGATCTTGCTGGTGGCCTCGATCATGTTGCGGAATGCGAAGGCATGCGCAATACCATGACTGATCATTACCGGCTTGTTGATACCGAGGATGGGGGTACCACCGTAAATCTCGAAATTGAAGTTATCGAGGAAAGGATCAGAGATGCCTTTCTGTATTTTGAAGATGTCGTAGATGGACTCTGCCATTTTTATAGCCACATTGCCCACAAAACCTTCGCAAACGATGACATCGGCCTTGTCGAGGAAGATGTCGCGGCCTTCTATGTTGCCAACGAAATTGATACCGGGCAGTTCCTTTAGCAAGGGGTAAGTGGCCTGGCAAAGGAGGTTACCCTTGCCTTCTTCCTCGCCAATATTGAGCAGGCCTACACGCGGGTTTTCCTCGCCAATGACGTTGTGGGAATATAGGGAACCCAACTGCGCAAACTGTACGAGGTGCTCCGGCTTGCAATCGGCATTGATACCGGCATCGAGCAGGAAATTGAATTTGCCATCGATGCGTGGGATGGGTGTAGCGATAGTGGGACGAAGTATACCTTCGATAGCCTTGACGGAGTACATGGCACCCACCATCATAGCGCCGGTATTACCCGCGCTGATAAATGCGTCTGCCTTGCCCTTCATCAACAGGCCGAAGCCGATGGCTATACTGGAATTTGGTTTTTCTTTAAGCGCTTTGGTGGGATGCTCATGCATGCCAATGACCTCACTCGCCTCAACAAATGTGAAACGGTGATGCCAGGCATCTATCAATGACATATAGGGCGCACAGGTAACGGCATCACCAATAAGCAGGAGATGCACGGATGAATCCGGCATTTCCTGGAAATATAATTGCACACCTTTTATTGCTTCAGCAGGGGCGTAATCGCCACCCATGATGTCAATCCCTATCTTCATTGAAATGAAAATAATAAGTTATTGATTTGGTTCTCCCTCTGTGGCCGGTGATTTGTCCATTACAACTTTACCACGATAGTAGAGCTTTCCCTCAACCCAATGGGCACGGTGACGCAAATGTGTTTCACCGGTAACTTTATCTACGCTCCAAGTTTCTGCTGTAGCCTTGTAGTGCGTACGACGCTTTGCGCCTCTTTGCTGGGAGTGTCGTCTTTTAGGATTAGGCATTTTACTTTATTTATGATTGTTAATTAATTACTTTTTTATCACCGTGACCAAAATAATTACTTTTTAGTTTTCGGTTTTTTTTCTTTTTCAATTTTAATCCCTTCCAGTCCCTTCCAAAGCGGATTGGCATTGTGATCGGGTTGTTCGGAAAGCTGGTCGAGCAAATTCAACGCCTGCGGGTTGCAACCTGACGTCCCATCTTCCTTATCTGGGTGAACGCGCTGCAACGGTATACTGAGCATCAAATATTCATACAGCCAGCTACTTATGTCAATCACTGTTTCACTCCGCGGTATAAAGGCCACATCGTCTTCATCCTCGATCTTCTCCGTATCATCACCCGTCAACTTTATGACGAGATCGAACTCATCCCACAGCCTCAGTACAAATTCATCTCCACACCGATCACAAGGCACTGTCACCTTTCCGTCGACATCGAAATGCAGCATAAAAAAACTTTCATGCTTATCGAAAGTCAACGTGATCTTAGCGTTCCAGTTCTTAAAACTTTTATCGACCTCACGCTCCTGCGTGAAACGATCATCGATATCGTACACGTAAGTATGCGGTCCGGGTTTTAATCCCTGCCAGGCTATTTCAAACTCCCGGTTATGCTTCATCTCAAACTATTGACCCCCAACGCCTAACGGGCATTTTTTGGCGACTCTATACAAGCAGCCTCCAAACGGGATGCAAAGTTAGGAAAAAATACTGTGATTACATCAACTTATTCCGCTTAATTAAAAAAGCGTGCAGCACCTCATCAACGGGCTTAGAAAGGTCAACAGCCACCCGATCGACCTGGTACTGGTGGCACTTAGTCTCGATCAATTGCTGAAAATCGTGCATTTTACTAATATATTGTTCTTTTATCTGCTGCGGCTGCAATTTTACGCGTTCACCGGTTTCCATATCGACGAATTCGTAAGGACGGTTTTCAAATTCAAAATCAAGTTCCTGCGCGCCATCGACAATATGAAACAAAATCACTTCATGTTTATTATATTTTAAATGTTGCAATGCCGAAAAGAGATCCTCGATATTATCGGCATCGTCCATCATATCACTAAAAATAACTATGAGCGAACGCTTATGCATCTGTTCGGCAATGAGGTGCAACGCCTTTGTGGCATTAGTGACCTTGCTACTACCGGTACTATCCAGGGTCTGCTGCAACTCATTTGTGAGCATACGGTAGTGGCTATTGGCAGAGCGGCAATCAGACAGATAATTGACCTGCTCATCGAACAAAGCCAGGGAAGCTGCATCGAGCTGGCGCTTGAGCAATTGCAGGAGGCTGGCAGCGGCGACGCAGGAAAACTGAAGCTTGCTCAGTTTCTTAAGATCGTCGGGGAACCGCATAGAGGAGGAAGTATCTATGACGAGGCAGCACCGCAGATTGGTCTCTTCTTCAAAACGCTTAATAAACAGCTTATCGGTACGGCCATATACGCGCCAGTCGATATGACGGAGCGGGTCGCCGGGATTGTAAAGGCGATGTTCTGCAAACTCGACGGAAAACCCGTGGAAGGGGCTTTTGTGCAAGCCAAGAATAAACCCTTCTACCACCTGCCGGGCCAGCAACTCTAAATTATCAGTAATCGGTTTTTCCAATATCATTTGTCACGGGGTCATTTAATCACAATATCAAATCTTCTTTCCCTGAACCACTTTGAGCATCTGCTCATGTATAAGTCCATTAGTAGCCAACGTTTCTTTTTCGAAAACATTGTATGGAGCACCATCAAAATCTGTAATAGTGCCTCCAGCTTCCTGAACTATGAGATAACCGGCAGCGACATCCCAGGCACTGAGGTTGTATTCCCAGAAACCATCAAAGCGGCCACAAGCCACCCAACAAAGGTCTATGGCGGCTGAACCGAGCCTGCGAACGGGCAGCCCTTCCAGCACTATCCGCTCAAATACTTTTATAGGATGCTCGCGACTATCCGGCCACTTGTATGGGAAGCCAGTAACGAGGCATGCTGTCTTAAAATCTGCCTTGCGGGAAACGCTTATCGGGTTGCCATTAAGGGTGGCGCCTTTGCCTTTTTCGGCAAAGAACAGCTCATTCATCATGGGATTGTAGACGGCACCCAAAATCAAATCATTGTTGTACAGCAAGCCGATGCTGACGCAACAAATAGGAATACCATGGGCGAAATTGACGGTACCATCTATGGGATCGATGAGCCACTGATAATCGGATGGCTTTATCATCTCCCCTACCTCTTCGCTGATAATAGTATGCGATGGAAAACGCGCCCTGATAATGTCTATGATCTTGCTTTCGGCATGCTTGTCGACCTCGGTGACCAGGTTATTGATGCCTTCCTTATGATCGATCTGAAACACCCCGTTAAAATAATGGAGCATGATCTTCCCCGCTTCAGTGACGGCACTTAATAACACTTCTTTCAAGTCTTCCATAGATCATAGTTTTAGCTCCTTACCCATGTAGTAGTCGACTAATTTGAGTTTAAAGATGAGGTCGTATTTAGCCCCTACCAGGTTAGCGGCAGCAGCGAATTCGGAGTTCTGTGTAACGAGCAAGTCTACTGTGCTTGTGAGGCCGAGGTCGTAACGTTTCCTGGCGAAATCGAGGGCACGTTTTGCGGCATCGTCGGCACGTTTTGCCGCGTTATATTTTTGTATGGAGTTCAGTGCGTTGTTGTGCGCTTTGTAGACATTCTGCCTCAGCGTTAGCTCGGCATTGTATTCATTCAACTGCGCCTGATCGAGATTGACCCTCGCCTGCCGTACGGCGTACTGAGACTGCCAGCCATTAAGAATAGGGATGTTCAGATTGAGAAAGACCAACTGACGGAAGTTGTTGTTGAATTGCTTACCAAAGGGTATGAGCGTTGTTACGGGATTGTAGAGTGGTGAATAGACCGGCGAGTATTTAACGGCCCCGGATGATAATGTATCGGCAGTGAAACTGCCATTGGGGGCAGTGCCGGTATAGTTAGCACCTGTGACGGTGAGGTAATTGCTGGCCCATGTAGTACCCGCCTGGTAGCTCAGTGATAGCTGAGGATATAAAGCGGCTTTTGAGGCGGCAACGCCTTTCTCGGCGGCGGTGACGCGTAATTCGCTACCTTTTATAGATCCGAAATGTCCGTGCGCCTTCTGATATATCTCTTCGGGCTGGCTGGTGATCACCGACATTTCATCTCCTACCTCTACCTGCGGTACATTTAAAGAAAACGGCACGGAGAAGTCGATATTGAGGAGCGACTTCAAATCGAGCATATCGGAATTGTAGGCGGCTATTGCGTTAATGAGGTTAGAACTATCGGTCGCCAGCTGGGATTCGAGCTGCGCGACATTGAGCTCCGGCAGCCTGCCAGCTTCGGCAAAAATACGCGTCTGATCGAGCTGGGCCTTCGACAGGGCGACCTGATTTGTGCTGATATTTATCTGCTCCTGTGCGAGCAAGACCGTAAGAAAGCTATTGGCTACATTGACAGAGACATCGTCTTTGAGCTGGTCAAGGTCGGCCATAGAAGCTTCGAGCGAGTATTTGTTGCGTTCGATGGTATTGCGTACCTGCAGCCAGCCGAATAAGAGCAGGCTGCCATTAGCAGATGCAGTCAAGGAATTATAACTGGCATCGACAAACTGATTGGAAGTAGGGTTAACGGAACGGCCAAGATCGCGGCCAAGGCTACCGTTGGCACTCAAAACAGGCAGTTGTGAAAACTGGCTTTGCTTCAGTGTATACCGGGCCAGCCGGGCAGTAAGGGAGTCCTGCTTTATAGATATGTTGTGATCAATGGCGTACTGTACACACTTCTGTAACGTCCACACATTGTCGGGGTCAGTGACCGGCTGGGCATGGGCGTAAGTGGCGAGCAATAAACACGCGGCGATAGCGATAAAAAGGCGCATAGGACAAATGTAACTGAAAAAACCGGTTTGGCGAATGAGGGAAAACGAGTTTAGCAAAATGTAAAGGTCGCCTACAAACGCACGCTGGCTTTGACGTAGGTAAGGACCTTGTCGGTGGCACCGGCACCGGAAAGGACGTAATTCTTTGCCGCTGTACAATGCTGTTGGTACCTGATGGTATCGTCCATTTCCTTAAGGGAACTGACGAGATCGGCAGCTTCGGAGGTAGTGAAGCCCCCACCCCTGTCGATAAGCTGTTGAGCCTCGATGAACTGATGGAATATGGGACCGTAGAAGCAAGGGATGCCGTAAACAGCAGCTTCCAGAACATTGTGCACTCCTTCCTTGCCAAAGCCGCCGCCTATCCATGCTGCATTTCCATATTTGTATAGCTGCAGCAGCAACCCCACCTTATCTACCAGTAGTATCCGTTTTCCAGTGAAGACCGATCCGGTATCACGACCCGATGCACACTGAGACCAGCGCATGGTAGTGCCGGAGAACCGTTTTTCGATGTCTGCAAGGTGGCTTTCACCAATCTCATGGGGTACGATAATGAACTTCCATTCGGAAGGGAGGAGTGCTACGGCCTTTTGTAGTCTTTAAACGCAAATCTGAAGATATCGCATTTGAATGATGATACATACGGCCAATGGAACAGCCTCCGTCTTGGCCGCAGCTGCAATGACCCTGTCGAAACGGGTATCGCCGCCGAGGGTGGCGTTAGTTATTTTGATCTTATGCAACAAACCAAGGGATGCATTGTCCTGCACAAAAATGTGCGCAAAGCAGCGCAACATGCGGCGATGCAGCCCGCCGTACCACTTGAAAAATTCCTGATCGCGACGGAAAACTGCGGATACGAGTATAGCAGGAATGCCACGCTGTGCAAGTCCGGACAGGTAGAAATACCAGAACTCGTACTTAACAAACAGGCATAAAGCCGGACGGACTATATCAAGGAAGTGACGGGCATTTGCGGGCGTATCCATGGGCAGATAAAAGACATGGTCTGCGCCATCGTAATCTTTTCTGACCTCGTAACCTGATGGGGAGAAAAAAGTAACGACCACACAATATGCGGGGTACTGCCGGCGGAGCGCCTCCAGGACAGGCCTACCCTGCTCAAACTCGCCCAGGGATGCACAGTGCATCCACAAGCGGGGCCTTGTATCGTTGGCAAGGGCATCCCCAATCTTATGAAGCAGCCCTTTGCGGCCATCCGTGAAGCGTTTCGCCTTATCATTGAACCGCGCAGCAATGCGTATAGCAGTGGTGTATGCAGCAATGCCCAACCGGTAGATGGCCGTATGTATCATCATTCAAATGAGATCTCTTCAGATTTGCGTTTAAAGACTGGAATGAACCAACCGCCGCGCAAACCGAATAGAATATCGAGGCGTTTTTCATTATCGGCCCGCATGAGGTCGTACTGATAATCGCGACGGCCCTGCGTGAACCCGAACAGGGCATCGAAACCGAGGGTAAAATTGATGAGCCTGCTACGACTGAAATAGACGTAGCCAACGTATTGCTCCACAAATGAACCATTGGTGAGGCGGTCGTACCCTTTTAAGTAAGGCCCAACCAACTGGTTCACACTTTTATCCTTATCATAAATATCGATCTTGTGCTGGATGAAGCCGGCGGTAGTGAGCACCATAAGGCCGTTATCCGGATGTTTGTGATTGAGCCGGAAGATATAGCCAGCGTTAACGCCGACAGCGTAGCCACGCTCATAAACCGGCACGCCTATACGCTCACCAGCGTTGTTGATAAACTCATACAACTGCCCGGATGTGGCTGAATATTTATCCCTGATATTGGACATTAGGGAATCGCCCTTGATGGTGTTGCCGAGTATAAAATCGAACTTGGCGCCAAAGAGCCAGTTTGACTTGGTCTTATATAATACCGCAGGCCCTAAACGGTAGTCGAGGCCAAAACGCTTAGCCATATCAGCACCCGGAATATCGAAGGCTGCGTTGCCATTGAGTATGAATCCCTGTTTTGTACCCGGCGTTACTTCCTTGCCAAACAAACCCTCGTCCTGGGCATAGGAGGAGGCAGCAGACAATAAAAAGAACAGCGCAAAGAAATACCGCTTCATGCCAATCGTAATTGTGAAATGTGAAATTAATGCAAATATCGCAAGCTGTACGAAACAAACGCTTTTTTAACGTTTGGAGTATGCAATTGACGAAAAAGCAGTGGACTACTCGACTGTTACCGACTTGGCCAGGTTACGGGGCTGGTCGACATTGCAGCCGCGCATTATGGCTATGTGGTATGCCAGCAGTTGTAGCGGCACGATAGAAATGAGCGGAGAAAGAATTTCTTCGGTCTCCGGCACCTCGATGATATGATCTGCAAGGGCACGTATTTGCGTATCGCCCTTGTGCACCACTGCTATTATCTTACCCTTACGCGCTTTTACTTCCTGTACATTGGACACTATCTTTTCGTAAGCGCTCTTATTGGTGGCGAGGAACACGACAGGCATGTTCTCATCAATAAGCGCGATAGGGCCGTGTTTCATTTCGGCAGCGGGATAACCCTCTGCGTGTATGTAGGATATTTCTTTGAGCTTGAGGGCGCCTTCGAGGGCAACCGGGAAATTATAGCCGCGACCGAGATAAAGGAAATTGGTAGCGTCTTTGTAAATAGCCGCTATCTCTTTTATCTGCGCATCGAGCAACAATGTTTCTTCTATCTTTTTAGGTATGTTCTCGAGTTCGTAGAGTATCTCCCTGATCTTGGAAGTAGGCATAGTACCCTTGACCATAGCCAACTGGAGGGCTATGAGTGTAATGAGAGATACCTGCGTGGAGAAAGCTTTGGTAGAGGCGACACCTATCTCGGGGCCGGCATGTGTATAAGAACCAGCATGAGCAGTACGCGCAATGGAAGAGCCGATGACATTGCACAGGCCGTATATAAGCGCCTGGCGCTCTTTGGCGAGCGAAATAGCTGCCAGTGTATCGGCGGTCTCACCGGACTGTGATATGGCGATCACTACGTCGTGCTCACTGATGATGGGATTGCGATAACGGAACTCGGAAGCGTATTCTACCTCGACCGGAACACGGGCAAGGTCTTCGATGAGGTATTCGCCTATGAGGCCGGAATGCCAGGAAGTGCCGCAAGCTGTGATGATAAAACGCTTGGCGTTGTCGATACGATTGATGTATTCGTTGAGGCCACCCAGTTTTATCCATCCACCGGAAGCGCTCATGCGCCCGCGGAGTGAATCTTCGATGGCCTTGGGCTGCTCGTAAATTTCTTTGAGCATGAAGTGTTCGAAGCCGCCCTTTTCGATCATTTCGAGAGAAAACTCGAGTTTCTGGATCTCATGGGATTTTTCGATATTGCCGAGTGTGCGAATGGAATAGCTGCCATCGCGGTTAATGATGGCGTATTCCTGCTCGTCGAGGTACACTACATTCTGGGTATATTCAATAATGGGGGACGCATCTGACGCGATATAAAACTCATCATCGCCAATGCCGATAACCAGCGGGCTGCCTTTGCGGGCGGCAATGAGCTGGTCGGGATTATTTTTATTGAGCACAACAATGGCGTAAGCACCTACCACCTGGTTAAGGGCTATACGTACTGCGTGGTCTAATGTAGTTTTTTCTTTCAGTTGCACTTCCTCTATCAGATTTACCAAGACTTCAGTATCGGTATCTGAATGGAACTTATAGCCTCTTTTCGTGAGCTCTTCTTTTATGGAGGAGTAGTTCTCAATGATGCCATTATGGATAATGGCTAGGTTTCCGGACTGGGATAAATGGGGATGCGCGTTACAATCGTTAGGCTCACCGTGCGTGGCCCAGCGTGTGTGACCAATGCCGATATTGGCAGCAATATGATCGTGATCGACTATTTTTTCGAGCTCACTGACTTTACCGGCTTTCTTAAAAACGGTCATATCGCCGTTTAATAAAGCTATACCCGCGCTATCGTAGCCACGGTATTCAAGGCGTTTAAGCCCTTTGATAAGTATTGGAAAAGCTTCTTTTTTACCTATATAACCTACTATCCCGCACATAGATCGATGTTACTTAGTGAGCTTTGAATATACGACAAATAATTTAGGACGATAGGTTGTATCGGAATAGCTGCCACCAGCGGCGACCATGTGGAATGTCCCGTAAAAGTCCTGGGTACCACTTATATGCAGATGCAGCGTATCGTTTTTTGCGGCAATAGACGCCATGACCTCACGAGGAATATCGATGGTGTAGACCGACCTGCCATTGAGCGTATGCTCATAGCCGTCGAGCACGGTAAGGGGCGTTAAACTGGTGAGGGGGTAACGGTCGGCAATGTTATATGCAACACCTGCGCCTATACCGGCAGGGTAATTGGCATTGGCAATGCCCAGCGGATAGACTTTTTCCGGAGGGAAAAGGAAACTATTGTAGGCATAGTTTGGCAGGAGGTAGAGCTGCAACTCTGCTTTATTAATTACACCCTGCGGAAGTTTGCTTATACCAGGAATTACTACATCGATGCTGGCACCCGGCTCGTTCTGCAGGGCTATGATACTATCATTGGCCGCAGTGGAGTTGAACAGGGCATTGACCGGAGAACTGGCATAGTTGCGGGTGATGCTATTGAAGTGGGCACAGACCGCATTGCTGAAAAAGTAGGGTTCCGTATACGCGACATTATTTACATCGTGATAATAAACGGTAACATTGGCCTCACTGTATTGGTCAACCCCATCTAATCTGATGTAGGGCAAGGCGTTGACGTACTGAACGGGATTAGCTACGCTGACGCAAAGGCCATTGAACTGAGCGACAAAGTCTGTGGCCGGCGCTGAACTGGCAGTTAAGATGTTCTGGGCCGGGTTGAGGCGGTTCAGGAAGGCTGAAAGGTTAAGCTTGATATGAACGCCTTGTGTATAGTATACGCCAAGGACAGAGAATGTATCGTTAGTGCTATACAGATTTGCAATGGTAGGTGGACTAAGGGGCGTACCGGCATCGACCGTTAGGGTATTGTAAGAATAAAAGTTAGAATCGAAGTTAAATACACTGTTGGGCGCGGTGACATAGAATACCTGGTAAGTCTGCGTGAGGGTGGTATTGGCAGAATCGCCGTAAGTAAACCCACTGTATGGCAGAATAAGCACAGCAGAATCTATGGTCATACCTGCATATAATGTAGAACTGTAAGTAGTAGGTATGATCTGGAAATAGGTAGAAGCATTGATGGTACCAAAAAACGGATCGCTGATGGCCCCGAGCGCCTGGTACATAGGCAGCCCACCGATGTTGACGCTTGTGAGCGTGGTATCGTCGTTATATGTGTGGGTGATACAGTTCAATGAAGTGCTGTACACATTCACCGCATTATTGGAAGGGGCCACCTTGGAATTAATGAGGGTATTCTCCCTACAACCGTTCTGCGCAACAGCAGCGATAAGAAGGCAAACAATCAACAACCTAATGCTTATAAAACGATAGTTCAAGACGTACAATTTGTGGGCTAAGATGGCAAAAGAAATACTAAGACTCTGTTAAGCTTTTATACAGCTCTAATAAGGGCGTAACATCCTCTTTCCATTCCGGCTCATATTTAAGCACTTTCTTATAGCGGCCCGGCTTTAATTCGTCGACCACTTTCTTATCCATCTTTTCAGAACCGAAGATAACGACATCGGCATTTTTACCGGCGCCTATGGTAAGCGCCATATTAGTGCCCTCGCGGTAAGGATCGAGATCCTTATCTTTTATTTCGTTGCTGATGAGCGCTTTTTTAGCGAAATTAGCATTCAGCTTTTCCTTAAACTGGTTGGCCTGAGCGGTATAGATGATCTTTGAGTAGCCAAAGACGGGTTCTTTTTTGTAAGTTGTTTTGAGATAGAGCGGTATGAGGGAGGTCATCCAGCCGTGGCAATGTATAACATGTGGCGGCCATCCGAATTTCTTAACGGTTTCGAGAGCACTTTTGCAAAAGAATATCATGCGTTCTGCATTGTCGTCATGGAAGTTATCCTGATCGTCGCGGAAGACCGACTTACGTTTGAAATAATCTTCGTTGTCCATGAAGTAGACCTGCAGGCGGGCATTGGGTAAAGAAGCTACTTTAATGATCAAAGGGTAATCATCCTTATCGACGATGATGTTGATACCGGAAAGCCTTACTACCTCGTGCAGACGGTGGCGACGCTCATTGATGACGCCGAACCGAGGCATGATCACACGTATTTCGAGACCGGCGTCGAAGGTCTTGATTGCCAGCTTGTTAAGTATCTGGGCAAAATCAGTAAACTCTGTATAGGGGGAAAGTTCGTTAGCAATAATTAAAACACGTTTCTTTGTGTCTGCAGACATGCGGTTATCAATTAATTTAAAAACAAATTATGCAATTGGTCTGCAAAATTACGAAAATATTGAATTCCAACCGTACTTTGCGTTTGCGGAAACCAAAAATAGTTATATGGTCATCTTTAAAAAAATAAAGGATTTACAAGTATATATATCTTTACAAAATACAGCGAAATCCGCTGTAGGCTTTATTCCCACCCTGGGCGCACTGCATGCCGGGCATCTGTCGCTGGTGGAGAAAGCAGGCGCAGAAGGCATGCTTACAGTGTGCAGTATTTTTTTAAATCCCACCCAATTTAACGATAAAAAAGACCTTGAAAAGTACCCGGTGTCGACAGATGATGATATTGAGTTATTGGTAAAAGCCGGTTGTGATGTGCTTTTCCTGCCTGATGTAAGCGAGATATACCCGAACGGAACAGACGGTGAAGCGACCTATGATTTCGGGTACTTAGACACTATACTGGAAGGTGCTAACCGGCCGGGCCATTTCAAGGGTGTGGGGCAGGTGGTATCAAGATTGCTGGAGATAGTAAAGCCAGACAATCTATATATAGGCCAGAAAGACTACCAGCAGTGTATGGTGATCACGAAGCTGGCGAAAATGATAGGGATGGAGGAGATGAAAATAGTCATCTGTCCTACACTGCGCGAGAGCGATGGACTGGCGATGAGCTCACGTAACAGGAGACTGACAGAAACCCAGCGTGCGATAGCGGGCGTTATATACCAGTGCTTAGTATCGATAGAATCGAAACAGCAAACGGCCAGTTTTGCGATCGTAAGAAAGGAGTGCGAGGATCTGCTGGCAGCCAAGGGGCTGAAACCAGAATACATAGCCCTTGCCGATGCACGAGACCTGACACCACTTGAGGATTATAACAAAGACATACCGATGGTGACGCTTATCGCAGCGAAGGTGGGGGAAATAAGGTTGATAGATAATTTGCTTTTGCAGTAGAGAGTCTAAAGTCTAAAGTAGAAAGTAGAAAGTCGTTAGTACTTAGTAGATAGTCCTTAGTAGATAGTACTTAGTGCTAAGTATTTAGTCGATAGCCTACCTATCAGCAGGCAGGTACTTAGTAGATAGTAGTGGATTCTGGAAACAAAAAGAAAGACAAAGATGAATGAGCCATTAGCATTAGGGATAGATATAGGTGGTACTAATACTGCATACGGACTTGTAAACAGGCGTGGTGAGATAGTGAGCAAGGGAAGTTTTCCGACCACGGGGCATGGCACGGTGGCGGATTACATAGTGGCTTTTAAAAACGAGTTGGGGCCTGTGCTGGATAAAGCAGGAAAGGAAAGTATGGCGGGGATAGGCATAGGCGCACCGAGCGGGAATGTGTTCACCGGGGAAATTGTAGATGCACCCAATATGCCCTGGCCGGGCGTAATACCTATGGCAAAGTTGGTGAGCGAGGCGCTGGACTTAAAAACCATACTGACCAACGATGCCAATGCTGCTGCGTTAGGAGAACTGATGTATGGGGCTGCGAAGGGCATGAAAGATTTTATATTGGTGACCTTAGGCACCGGTGTGGGCAGCGGGTTTGTAGCCAACGGGCAACTGATATACGGACATGATGGATTTGCAGGAGAACTGGGGCATGTGATAGCCGTGAGAGATGGCCGGAAATGCGGCTGCGGGCGGCACGGCTGCCTGGAAACGTATGCCTCTGCCACCGGAATAGTACATACTGCCGAAGAATGGCTGAAGGAAAATAACAAAGAAACAACGCTGCGCACCCATGCGGGCAGTATAACCGCCAAACTGATACACGATGCCGCAACGCAAGGTGATGCTATAGCGCTGGAAATATTTGCCTATACAGGAAAAATACTGGGCCAAACCCTGGCAGATGCGGTGGCTATTACATCGCCACAGGCCATTATCTTCTTTGGCGGACTGGCTAAATCGGGCGACCTATTGTTCAGCCATGTACATACCCACATGGAAAAGAACCTGCTGCATGTGTACCGGAATAAGGTTGCGTTTTTGCAGTCTGCCCTGCCCGATGCTGACGCAGCCATATTGGGGGCAAGCGCATTGGTATGGTAAAGGAGTGCGGGCGCCTTTAGTTGCAATCCGGAAATGTGGCACGTTATTTGCTATTTTAACTTTAACTTACACAATCAGTTATGGAAGTGTTGGCGTGTGGGAGTGGTAGCTGATCTTTAAAAACATCCGTATGAAGCACCTCAACAGTTCCCTTCTTATTGCCTTGCTGACGCTGCTCATGAGCACCCATCTGAACGCTCAAAGAATAACTGTGACTGTTGCAGGGACGGGTATATCAGGATATACGGGCGATGGTGTACCTGGAAAACAAACCATGATAGGCGGGGTTCATGACGTGTGTATGGACAAGGCGCAGAACATCTACTATACCGATATGTTAAACGGACGGGTGCGGAAGATATCTGCGCAAAACGGCACGGTTACAACCATTGCCGGAGGAGGCACATCCTTTTCTGAGGGCATACCTGCAACCAGTGCATCGCTGTTCCCACGGAGCATGTGTATTGACGATGCAGGAAACATTTATGTAGTATCGTACAGCGACCAGGTGAGGAAAATAGATGCAGCGACAAATAAAATAACAACAATAGCAGGGATGTGGGCAAACGGTTGTAGCGGGGATGGCGGGCCCGCTACGGCAGCCCGATTTAACAACATAACCGGGATCTGCGCCGATAAAACGGGAAATATATACTTAGTGGATGAAGTCAGTAACTGCGTGCGCAAAGTAGACGCGGGAACAGGTATGGTAACAACAGTTGCCGGAAAAGCTTTGTATTCGGGCTATACAGGCGATGGCGGGCCCGCTACTGACGCCACGCTCAACAACCCATTCAGTATTTGCATAAATAATGCAGGCGATATTTTCTTCTCAGACCAGGACAACATTATGTACTATTCGCTCTATTCGTTCATCAGAAAAGTAGACCATGTGACGGGTAACATCTCTACGGTGGCAGGCGCAGGTGCGGTCGCCCTTTTTGATGTGCCGGCAATGAGTGCCATGCTGGGCAATGTGTCAGGTATGTGCACCAATAATACAGGTGATATCTACTTCAATGAAATAAGCTGCTCCTGCAGAAAGATAGACAGCATTACAGACTCTGTGAGCGAAGTGGGTGGCAACTACTATGTAGAGTCATTCAACGATAATATAAGCGGGCCTGTTGCTTATATGCACAATCCATTTGGCATCTGTGTTGACTATAGGAACAATGTATACGTGGCGGACAGTTTCAACAACCGCATCAGGAAGATCATACAACTGACGCATACGCCTACGTTTGCTTTCGGAAAGGGGCAGACGGCGTATACCTGCCCCGGCACTGCACTGCCGATAGATACGCTCATGGCCATAACTGATGTGGATTCCGCACAGACGGAAACGTGGAATGTGATCACCGCGCCGATGCATGGTACGGTGGCCGGACTGGAACTAACGGCATCATGTATGGGCAGCGCCAGCATAACAACTACGTCGGGCGCGTCGTATACAATGGATCCTTCGTACTCGGGTATTGACTCCTTCCAGGTACAGGTATCAGACGGAACGCTGATGGACACGACCACTATATATGTATTACAACAGACAGGGCAAATAGACGGAGCAAATGATGTGTGCGTAGGCGTAACGGCTACGTTCGTGAATGGCATAACAGGCGGTACATGGAGCATGCCAGATAATTCATTAGCGACAGTATCTCCAACAGGTGTGGTGAGTGGGCTAAAGCCCGGAACAACGATCATCACCTATACGGCTACCGGTGCGTGCGGTACCATCAGCGGCACAAAGACGATAACAGTTGACGAGCCACTGACACCAGGGTCCCAAACAATAATAGGCCCTAATACAGTATGCGAGCAATATACGGAAACATACACAGACAGCTTGCCGGGAGGCACCTGGAAATCGATGAGCGGGTATATATCGGCAAGCGGTGTACTTACACCAGGATCGCTGGGTGAGATAGACGTAGAATATATGCTGGTAAATGGGTGTGGTGTATCGAATGCGCAAACGTTTGTAACTATAGATTATTGCTGGGAGACTGGCGTACCCGAAGTTGCAGCTACACCTATTATTAGCACCTATCCCAACCCTGTATCGACGGTGCTGAACATAGACTGGAGCGGGTTGCCGACCGGTGATGCCACAGTGACTGTCGCCTATATAGCCGGACGGACGGTGATGAGCAAGACACTGACCAACAATGGCAGCAATAAAGGCACTATGGCCCTGAATATGGCAAACCTACAAGAGGGTGTGTACCTAATGACTATACATTCTGCCGCTTACCATTATACAGAGAAGGTAGTGGTGCAGCGGTAGAGGCTTGATATGTAAGAGCTTCTCTTTTTAATTTTTTGTCTAATTGCAAAACATTATTTATTTTTATAAAAATGTACGATATGAAAAATCTATACCTTACTCTTGCAATAATGTTTTTTTTTAGTAGCCAGTCGAGTGCGCAAATGACATTAGCCTACACTTATGGAAGCAGTTCAAGTTACACCTCGCAGATAGTCAATCTTAGCCGTTCTGGAAAAAAAATAGCTATTCTGAGAAGCCAAAACGTACCAAACGCTGCCGATACCATTTATTTTTACAACTTAGATTACAGTTTTTGGAAAATGGTACCCTGTCCGGCAATTCCAGGGTACGTTGGAGAATTTGGGTTTGGCCCAATATCTTCATCAGCTGCTTATGTAGCCTATTGCTCTGAAACACTGTTTAATACTGATACTTTTTTGGAGGTATCAGTTACGTATAACTCTTACCCCACAAGCGGTGCTAATAAACTCTTTATTATTAATGAAAATGGAACTATCGTTGACTCAATCTTAAATGCGGGCAGTAATTTTGAGGTTCATAGTACAAATACTGGGGTCTTTGTTGCTACTTTAAATACCGGCACTGGGACAAGGATATACAACCTGCCTGGAACAATACCTTGTGATGCTTGTGGAGGTGGAACAACTGGGGTCTTAGGGGTGTCTCAATTAGAAAAACCAAAGGATTTTCCGACGCAACCCATTCCTAATCCATCATCAAATGAAGTGAAAATTACTTTTACGTTACCGGATGGAATTAATAGAGGAGAATTACAGCTTTTTAGCACTACCGGGCAGAAACTAAGAACTTACCAAGTAGATAACCGTTTTGGTTATGTTCTGCTAGATAATTCGGAATTGCCATCCGGAGTATATTATTACAATATTGTGGTAAGCGGCGCAATATCTTCCACTCAAAAAATGGTAGTTGTAAAATAGGTTACGATGCTACCTCAACACGCAAACAGAGACATAGCATCTCAATTCAGCAAATGTGGCCTTTCCCTGTATACTTTCCAGATGAACTCGCCGAAAAGCGTATTGGCCCATGCAAACCACGGACGGGTATAATTTGACGCATCGTCCTTATTGAATGACTCGTGGATGAAACCGGTACCGGCGTGAGTTTTTTGCAACATTTGCAGGCATTTTTTTATTTCCTCATCATCATCGCTGGTGAGGCCGCGCATGGTGATGCTGATAGGCCATATACTGTCCATACCTACATGCGGGCCGCCTATACCCTCCCCTGCCTTGCCTTTGAAGAAGAAGGGGTTCTCTCCTGACAATACAAATTTGCGTGTGTTCTTATAGACGGCATCAGACTTCATAGAAGGGATCAGGTAACTCATTGATAAGAGTGACGGTACATTCGCATCGTCCATAAGGTTGTAACTGCCGAAGCCGTTCACCTCGTAGGCAAATATCTCACCGAACTGAGGGTGCTTTACTTTAGAGTCGTTGGCAAGGCCGGTAGCTATCTGCTCCATGAGGGCGCTGACTTTATCCATATCGAAGTTCTGCTTAGACTTGTTGATGATAGTGGTCAGTTGTGCCAGGCTTTCAAAGGCAAAGTAGTTGCTGGGTATGAGGTATGGATAGATAGTGGCATCGTCGCTGGGGCGGAACATGGAGCAGATAAGCCCATTGGGGCGAACAGGATAACCATAACCATTGAGCGGGACACTGTCTGTAGGAAATTCTGTTTTGCGCATAAAGCTGTAGGGACCCTTACCATCGAAACGCTGCTGCTCTTTAAACGTCTTTATGACCAGCGACATGGCCGCTATCCATTGTTCGTTGAACGGAGAGGTATCACCTGTTTCTTTGAGATAGCCATGCGCCAATCTTATGGGATAGCACAGGCTGTCTATCTCCCACTTACGCTCGTGGATGCCACGTTGCATAGCAGTTACATCGGTATGCCAGGGACTCTTCTTGTGCTCATCTTTATAGAAGGCATTGGCATACGGGTCTTTGAGTATACATTTTGCCTGCCGGTTTATGACCCCTTTTATCATCTGCTTCAGTTCTTCATCTTCCTTGCACAAGGGCAGGTATGGCCATACCTGGGCAGATGAATCTCGGAGCCACATTGCATCAATATCACCGGTAATGACATAGGTATCGGGCTTACCATCTGTAATATCAAAATCGACCGTAGTATCTAAAGTATTGGGAAAACAATTACCGAACATCCATGCGAGCTCTTTGTTGCCGATGTTCTTTGTGACGTCGGCTATGACGCGCTCTACAGCCTTGCTGGAAAAATTCCGTTTGTCCGGCGCTACGCGCACTACAGGGAATCCAGTTTCCGCACCCCAGGCGGTTGTATACTTAGACAATAAAACTGCTGTTGTAGCCAACGATGCCTGCTTTACGAAATGTCTTCTATTCATATTATAAATGTAACCAAGGTTCAAACAAAGAAAAAACAGCGTTTTAACGGTCTTCAATAAAAGTAGTTGTATTTTGTACACTCAACGACAATTCAAATGATTTCTTTTTATAAAATAAAAAACACGATGAGGTTGGCAGGGTGCGTCATTCTCGTTTTGTTATACTCCACGTCTTTTGCTCAAAACCTGGTAAAATATGCCGACCCGTTTGTGGGCACCGGTGGGCATGGGCATACCTATCCGGGCGCCACGGTGCCGTTTGGCATGGTGCAACTGAGCCCGGACAACGGTACAGAAGGCTGGGACTGGTGCAGCGGTTATAATTACGGAGACTCCACTATAGCGGGATTCAGCCACACCCATCTTAGCGGCACCGGCTGCGGCGACTGGGTAGATATCTCAGTAATGCCGAATACCTCGCTGATACCAGACAAAACCGACTATTTCAAAATACATTTCAGTCATAAGAATGAGGTAGCTACGCCAGGATTTTACAGTGTGAAACTGGATAATGGCATACAGGCATCGCTGACGGCTACTGAGCGGTGCGGGCTGCATAAGTATGAGTTTCCGGCAGGCTGTAACCCGGTACTTCGTTTCGAACTCAGCTTTGCGATCAACTATGACCAGGCGGTGAAGACGCGCATCATACAATTGAACGACACTACCATTGTTGGTTACCGGTATTCCAAGGGATGGGCCAATGTGCAGCAGCTTTATTTCGCGGCAAGGGTATCTAAACCGATCTATAAACTTCACGTTTACCACAACAGCAGGCATAAAGAAGTAAGCCAGGATGACGAGAACGGAACGGTTTATAATGGTGAACTGGAATTTAAAGACCAGCAAGGGAAACCGATATTGATGAAAGTAGCGCTGTCATCGGTTAGTACGGATAAAGCACTGCTGGCGCTGGGCGAAATAAAGGGATGGGATTTTGACCAGGTGAAGAGAGCGGCAGCACAGAAGTGGGAAAACGAACTGGACAAGATAGAGGTAAAGACAAGTGACGACCATCTGAAACGTATCTTCTATAGCGGGCTGTACCATACCTGCATGGCCCCCGTGATCTACTCAGACGCTGACGGAAAGTATAAGAATGCCAAGGGCGAACTAAAGAAAATGGATAAGGGACAACGGTATACTGTGTTCTCTTTGTGGGATACGTTCCGGGGACTGAACCCATTATTTACGCTGACACAACCGGAGCGCAATGTGGATATACTGAACAGTATGCTGGCGTTTTATGATGAGAATGGCTTACTGCCGGTATGGGACCTCAGTACCTGGGAGACAGGATGCATGAGCGGCTATCACGCCGTACCTGTGCTTGCCGATGCGATACTCAAAAACACGGCAGGACTTGACCCGGAGCGGGCCTATGCCGCTATGCGGAAGAGTGCTTTCCAGGAGATAAGAGGTACTCCCGACTACATAAAATATGGGTTCCTGCCGCAGGACAAAGCAGGATACAGTGTAACCATAACCCTGGAATATGCTTATGATGATTGGTGTATAGCGCAGGTGGCAAAGAAGCTGGGTAAGATGGACGACTACCATGAGTTTATGAAGCGGAGTGAAGCCTATAAACTACTGTATGACCAGAGGACAGGATTTATCAGGGGTAAAAACTCACATGGTAAGTGGATAGAGCCGTTCAATCCTTTCTTTACTTCTACGGCAGAGACATCGATGTATGAAGAAGGTAACGCCTGGCAGTATACCTTCTTTGTGCCGCACGACGTAAGAGGGCTGGCCAGTGAGATGGGCGGCAACGAACAGTTTGTAAGAAAACTGGACTCGCTGTTTACTGCATCGTCTTCGTCTGCACGGTTTGAAGACGGGCCGCCGGATGTAAGCGGGCTGATAGGCCAATATGCCCATGGCAATGAGCCGAGCCATCACATAGCCTATATGTACAGCTTTGTGGGCCAGCCCTGGAAAACGCAGGAACGGGTACGTTATATACTTGACTCCATGTACCACGACAAGCCAGACGGCTATGCGGGCAATGAGGACTGCGGACAGATGAGCGCATGGGCCATATGGAGCATGATGGGCTTCTACCCTGCCAATCCGGCCAGTGGTGAGTATGTATTTGGCAGCCCGGTATTTGATGAAGTAACTATGAAGTTACCCTCTAACAAACAGATGGTGATAAAAGCAAAGAACAATGCCAGCGACCACCCGTATATACAAAGTGTGACGCTCAATGGCAAGCCGTACACAAAGACCTATATAGACCACGCTACGCTGCTGAAAGGCGGAGTACTGGAATTTGTGATGAGCGACAAACCCAACAAAGAATGGGGAACAAAACCTGAAGACTGGCCATCATCTGCAAGTAACTAATGACAATGACGACCGTGAATAAATCGACTATCAAAACAGCGCTGCTGGCCTTACTGCTATACTATTGGCTACCTGTTTCCGCGCAGCAACAATATGAATTGAATACCGGATGGAGAGCCATGCGGGCATCAGACATTAATAAAAGCGGCGAAGAAATATCGCAAACTAATTTTCAGACAGCCAACTGGATACCCGCTGTGGTACCGGGAACTGTGCTCACTACTCTGCTATCAAACAAGCTGATACCCGACCCGCTTTATGGAATGAACAACAAACAGATACCTGACATTTATGATGCTGGCCGGGCGTATTATGCTTATTGGTTTGTGACGGACTTTAGTGAGGCCTATCCTGAAAAGGAGGAGAAAGTGTGGGTACAATTCAGGGGCGTAAACAACAGCTTTGATGTGTATGTGAACGGACATAAAGTAAATAAGCAGCAGCAAAAAAGCATGTTCCTCAGGCAGGAGTTTGACATTACCCCTTACCTCACGCGAAACGGTGCGAACAGGCTGGCGGTGATCGTGTACCCACCAGATCCGGTGGGGAATCCCAATGGCGGACAAGGTGGCGACGGGATGATAGCTCACAATATCACGAACCAATTTGTGGCCGGGTGGGACTGGATACAACCTGTACACGACCGCAACACAGGTATCTGGGATAAGGTATTCATCAGTAAGACAAAACAAATAGCTATTCGAAATACACATGTGGTTACCCGTGTGCCGGGTACCCGATGGCCCGATAGCGCACAGGCGGCGGCTACTGTGGAAATAACAACAGAAGTAGAGAATAGCAGCGACGAGCCGGTATCCGGCACATTGGTGTATGCATTTGATGGCAATAAAGTGCGCGTGAATGTAGCAACGATAGCCCCCCATGGCAAACAGCTTGTTTCACTACCCGGTATAGTTATTAAGGAACCAAAGCTGTGGTGGCCCAATGGCTATGGCCCACAAAATATGTATGACATGAAAGTGCAGTTCCTTATAAAAGGGAAACACCTTTCTGATGAAGAACATGTGCAGTTCGGGATTAGGGAACTAAAGGCTGTATGGAACACCCATACCAAAAGCCGGGAGCTACGAGTGAACGGACAAAAGATATTTATAAAAGGTGGCAACTGGATTACCTCTGACGCTATGCTGCGGCTATCGAAAGAAAGATATGATGCGGAGATACGGATGCACCGGGATATGAACCTGAACCTGATACGTGTATGGGGCGGCGGCATTACAGAGCGGCCTGAGTTTTATGAAGCGTGCGACAAGTATGGATTGCTGGTGATGCAGGACTTCTGGACGTCGGGGGACTGTAATGGCCGATGGGACGACCCAAAGAAACTGGAGGATACCAATGCAAGAAGAAAATACCCTGATGATCACCGGCTGTATGTAGCCTCGCTGGAAGACCAGATAAAAATGCTGCGCAACCACCCATCTCTGGCATTCTGGTGCGGTGGTAACGAGATAAAGCCGCCTGCGGATATACTTAAAGCGCTGAAGGATACGCTGCTGCCACACTTGGACGGCACCCGCTTCCTGTTCGACTACTCCAATGATGACAGCATGTCGTTACACAGCTATGATGGCCCGTATACTGTTCAGCCAGATACTTTTTTCTGGTCGCACCGTTCTTATGCGTTCAATTCTGAGGTAGGCTCTGCGGGCATAAACGACTACACTTCGTTGCAGCGGTTCATTCCGGAAGCAGATATGAAAGTGCCTGCTTATAATGCAGCTACCGGCAAATGGGATATAGATTCGGTATGGACTTACCATAAATACGTTAGCTATGATTCTTCCATAGAAAAATATGGTCACCCAGCCGATGTAAAGGACTTTGCGAACAAAGCCCAACTTGTTAATTACAACCAATACCGCGCACTTATGGAAGGCGCTACAGCCCATATGTGGAACTGGTATACCGGTATCATAGAATGGAAAACAGAAAATCCGTGGATGGCAATGGTTGGCCAGATGTATGACCATGAACTGGACCCTAATGCCTGTATGTACGGACTGGCAGAAGGCAGCAAACCAATACACATTATGTATGACCCGGTAAGCAATGGTATACGCATTGCCAACAATGGTTTTACGGCTACGCATAAGTTGCATTTGTGGGTTACCATCTACACTATGGATGGACTTGACCATGACCTGTTTGATAATTTTGCGCAGGCGCCGGCAGGCAGCTGTAACGAATATGGCAATCTGCACAACACTCTTGACGGACTATATAAGAACAGTGGTTTTTTCCTGAGCCTGCGTTTATCGGACATGGAGACGGGAGAGCGGATAGATGAAAACCTCTACTGGATGCCAGACGGGAACGGAAACTATACAGGATTACAGGGCATAGGCAGAGCAAAGATTTCTGCTTCATCGCACTTGGTCAAGGAAGGACTTGCAGAAGTGACCGTAGCTAATCCGCTATCCAGCCCGGTGGCATTTTTCAACCGCATTTCGCTAACAGATGCTGCGACCGGAAAAAGGATTTTACCTGCTTTCTATAATAATAACTACTTTTCGGTGCTACCCGGTGGGCAACAAACTATACAAATAGCCTTTACGCCACAAGCAGGTGTGAACCCGGATGTGACCATTGAAGGATGGAATGTGGACAAACAAAGGATAGAACTAAAACAAGAAACGAAATGAAGAATTTACTACTGGTATTTATACTGACAGTTTCCACCGGTGCTTTTGCTCAGAAGTCTGACCCGAATATGGGTATCGTACCCGCGCCGGTGTCTGCGAAACGGGAGAGCGGTGAATTTAAACTCACCCCTGAGACCATCATATTTGTGGACTCGCCTGATAACAAGGCTGTGGTCTTTTTTTCCAATTATTTGAAGAAAGCAGGGCTTGCTTCGTCAGTAACGGATATCAATACCATTGACAAAAACCACCGTAACCTTAAAAACTCAATAGTGCTTAGCCTCAATTTCAAAGGCAAGCTGCCTGCAGAGGGTTATGAACTGCATGTGACACCCAATAATATTACCATCAACGGGCGTTATTCAGGGATGTTTTATGGCATCCAGACACTGATACAGCTGATACAGAAGAGCAAAAGCCCGGGCTATGCCATAGTTCCATGCGCCACTATTAAAGACTATCCGCGTTTCGGATACCGGGGCATGCACCTTGATGTGTCGCGGCACTTCTTTGATGTGGACTTTATCAAGAAATACCTGGACGTGATGGCAGCGTACAAACTCAATAATTTTCACTGGCACCTGACCGACGATCAGGGATGGAGAATAGAGATAAAAAAATACCCTAAACTCACCGAGATAGGCAGCCAAAGGGCCCAGACAAAGATAGGCAGGGTACATGGCGTAGATTCAGACCTGTATGACAATACACCTTATGGCGGCTTCTACACCCAGGAGCAGATAGCTGAGGTAGTGGCATACGCAACTGACCGCTACATTAACATAGTACCGGAGATCGAGATGCCCGGTCACTCTATGGCTGCACTTGCCGCCTACCCGGAAATGAGCTGTGACCCGGCAAAGGAATACAAGGTATTTGAGAACTGGGGAGATTCAAAAGAAGCGTTCTGCCCCAATGACGTTACTTTCAAAATGCTGCATGAAATTTTGTATGAGGTGATGGAACTGTTTCCCGGCAAGTATATACATATAGGCGGAGACGAGGTAAACAAGGACGCCTGGAAGAAGTCGGACTTTTGCCGGCAGCTTATTGTGGACCAGAGTCTGCGTGACGAGAATGGCCTGCAAAGCTATTTCATCAGCAACATAGAAAAATTTGTGAACTCACAGGGTCGCAGCATTATAGGTTGGGATGAGATACTGGAAGGAGGGCTGGCGCCTAATGCGACAGTAATGAGCTGGCGTGGAGAAGCTGGCGGAATAGCTGCTGCGCAAATGGGGCATGACGTAATTATGACGCCGGGCAGCGGCGGCCTGTACTTCGATCATGCACAAAGTAAGTCGACACAGGAGCCTTTGAGTATAGGCGGTAACGCTCCCCTCTCTAAGACTTATGCTTATGACCCGGTGCCTTCATCACTTTCAAAGGACCAGCAACAACATATAATAGGTGTGCAGGCAAATTTATGGACAGAGTATATAGCCACGCCTGACAAAGTAGAGTATATGCTGCTGCCCCGTATGCTGGCGATGGCGGAGACGGGATGGACACAACAAGCAGGCAAGGACTACAAGAATTTCTCCATGCAACGGCTACCCCATCAACTGGCGAGGCTGGAAGAAGAGGGTTATAACTACCGGGTTCCGGTACCTGAAGGCGCTAAAGACACGACGCTTACCGGCAATAAATTCAATATAGACCTAACCCCTTCCGTGGAGGGCGCTAAGATCCATTATACCATTGATGGTTTTACACCACGTGAAACTGACCTGGAATATACTACGCCGTTACAAATAACAGTACCATCAGGGAAACATATAGACTTCCAGGCTATAGAAATTACCCCGGCCGGGAAAAGGAGTATAGTAAGTGATATAAAAATGGCCAATGATTCGAAGTAAAGAACGAATAACCTCTATAAACGATGAAGCCACCCGAAAAGGTGGCTTCATCGTTTATGATATTACTTCTGTAATTTAGAATCTTTCCAGCCCGCTGAAAAAGAAGTTTCCTTCTATAGCGGCATTGTCATCGCTATCGGAACCGTGAACAGCATTTTCGCCAACGGATGCTGCATATTTTTTACGGATGGTACCTTCTTCTGCCTGTGCGGGGTTGGTAGCGCCTATCAGTTTACGGAAATCGGCTACTGCATTATCTTTTTCCAGGATAGCGGCTACGATAGGGCCGCTGCTCATAAACTCGGTGAGCTCACCATAGAAAGGGCGTGCGGCATGCACTTCGTAAAACTTTTCGGCCTGCTGCCTGCTGAGGCTTAAATACTTCATAGCTACAATGCGGAAACCGCCGGCATTTATCATCTGGAGGATGTTACCGATATTGCCAGCTTTTACGGCATCAGGCTTGATCATTGTGAATGTACGATTGGACATATATAGTTGGTTTTTTAAATTGATGGCGCAAAGGTAAGCCAAAACATAAAAACGTAAATGTTAAAAAAGACATTTTTTCAGATTTATTTAACTCCATTGTGGATAAAAGGATATAAGTATCAGTCAGGAATACGTACTTTTGCAGCCCAAAACGGAAAATACTATCACCACTAACAAATAAAATGCGGCCCATACAAGACGTTTTTCCTTTATTGCAAGCACCTAAAAAGATCTTCATCACTACCCATCATAAACCGGATGGGGATGCGATAGGGAGTATGCTTGGCCTGTATCACTACCTGACTTTGAAGGGACATCATGTAACACCGGTATCACCGGGAGAATTGCCTGATTTCCTGATGTGGATGCCGGGCGTTGCTCAACTGCTGAATTACGAGGCTCAACCCAAAGAGTCGCTGGCTGCGCTGGCTGCCGCCGACCTTATATTTTGTCTTGATTTTAACGACTTCAGCCGTACAAAGCATCTGACCCAACAACTGGCCGACGCTACCCAGCCTAAAATACTGATAGACCACCATTTGTTTCCAAAACCGGTATGGGACTATGGTATGAGCATTCCGGAAAAAAGCAGCACCTGTGAAATGGTGTATGACTTTATCAACCTCAACGGCGACAATCACCTTATAGACCTGGATATGGCTGCCTGCCTGTATACGGGTGTGATGACTGATACGGGATCGTTCAAATTCCCGGCGACTACTGCATCCGTGCATACAATGGCTGCCGATCTGAAAAGACTAGGTCTGGACCATACCCGCATACATGAAGAAGTATATGACTCATGGAGCGAAGGCCGTATGCGTTTCCTGGGATATGTGCTGATAGAGAAAATGGAAATTTTCCATAAATATAATTCCGGGCTGATCACATTGTCGCGAAAAGACCAGAACCTGTTCAAAGCACAAAGCGGAGATACTGAGGGGCTGGTCAATTACCCGCTGAGCATATCGGGCATTAAATTTGCCACACTGATCACAGAACGGAGTGATGAGGTAAAGCTGTCGTTCCGCAGTAAGGGAAATTTTGACGTGAGCTCGTTTGCCAGGGAATATTTTGATGGCGGAGGGCACTTTAATGCCTCCGGAGGGCGCACAAAAACAAGTTTTATTGATACTATTGCATATTTTAAGAAAATTTTGTCCGATATTCACCCCCAATAAACAACAAATATGATAAAAAGGATTCTACCGATCGCGTTATTAAGCGCAGCAATCATCAGCAACACAGGATGTAGTAGCAATGGTGATTTTAAGCACACACATGGCATATCTTACAAGATCATCAAGGATGTACCTGGTAAGACTGCTAAAATGGGAGACATAGTTGAGTTCAATATCCTGGTAAAAGTAGACACATTGCCAGGTAAAGCGCTCATACTTGCCGATTCAAGAAAACAAGGCAAACCTTCTGTAACAAAAGTGGACAGCATCAGGAATGTAGGTGATTTCCAGGCTGTATTCCCTTACTTGTCAGCAGGTGACAGTGCTATCGTAGAAGTATCATGCGATACAATATTGAAAACTATACCACCTGCACAGATGGGCCAATTGCCAAGCTGGCTAAAGAAGGGTAACAAGATCCAGATATCTGTAGTGCTTGTTTCTATCAAGTCGATGGAAGAGTACCAAAAAGAAATGACTGCAAAACAGGCAGAAATGCAGGCAGAAATGAAAGCTAAGGCAGAACAGCAGAAGCCTATAGACGACAAGATACTGCAGGACTATTTCGCAAAAAATAATATCAAGGCTGAAAAAACAGCTTCAGGCCTTTACTATACGATACAGAAACCGGGAAGCGGCGCGACTATCGCCAAGGGTCAACTGGTATCTATGAAGTATAAAGGCACTACCCTTGACGGTAAAATGTTTGACTCGAACGTTGACGACAAAGGTGAACTGATAGAAAAAGGCGGCAAGAAAGAACCACTTACATGGCCTGTTGGCAGCGGACAAATGATACCAGGTGTGGACGAAGGCGCTATGCTGCTGAAGAAAGGTACAAAAGCAACTTTATACCTGCCATCACCACTTGCATACGGCGCACAGAGCCCAAGCCCTGCTATAGGCCCGAACGCTGTACTGATATTTGAAGTGGAAGTAACTGATGTAAAGGCAGCTCCCGCACAGCCACAAGGCCAGATGCAGGCGCAAGGCCAGCAACAAGGTGGTCAGCCACAGCAGTAGTCCATACATTGATAACATTCAATTTTACAACTGAATTAAATGAAACCAACACCTAAAATAGCTCTTGTGTCCTGCATGTTCGCGCTTGGACTGTATAGCAATGCTGCTAACGCCCAGGCAAAAAAACCTGCACCTAAGAACCCGAAGTCTGCAACTAAAGGAACTACTGAAGCTGGTTTTACAAAATTACCCAGTGGCCTTTGTTATAAGATCATCAAGCATGGCACGGGTACGCGCAAGCCTGCGATCAACGACCACATCAAAATGTACATACATGTGCATGTTCCTGTGGCTGGTGGCGACAGCGTGATGTTTGATTCCCGCAAAATGTATAGCAGCGGCCCTGTGCCGTTTCCTATCTCGGCTCCAAAATTCAAAGGCGATCCTATAGAAGGCTTCATGAAGATGGTGGAAGGAGACAGCGCAGTATTCACTCTACCTGTTGATACAATGGCGGCTGCGGGCAACCAGTTGCTGCCGTGGATGAAATCAGGAATGAAGATAGAATATGATGTGTTGCTGGTATCTGTAAAAACTGACGCAGAAGACAAAAAAGAGGCACAAGAGAGTGAAGCAAAACAAACTGCTGTTGATGACAAGCTGCTCCAGGAGTATTTTACAAAAAACAACATCAAGCCACTGAAAACGGCTTCCGGCCTGTATTATACACTGTCTGATCCGGGAACGGGTGATCTTGTGAAGTCAGGAGATAAAGCAAGCGTTAACTATACAGGAAAATTCATGGATGGTAAGCCGTTTGACTCGAACACGGATTCAAACTTCCACCACATGCAGCCATTTGACGTAGAAGTAGGCAAAGGCAGGGTAATAAAAGGATGGGATGAAGGTCTGATGCTGCTGAAGAAAGGCGCGAAGGCTACCTTCTATATCCCATCTGGCCTGGCTTATGGTGCACAGGAAAGGGCTCCTATACCAGCCAATTCCATCCTGATATTTGATATAGCCGTTACGGACGTACAGACGCCGAAAAAACCTGCTGAACAAGCGATGGCCGATGACAAACTGCTGCAGGATTATTTTGCCAAGAACAATATAAAGGCAACAAAAACACCGTCAGGCCTGTATTATGTGATGACCCAAAAGGGATTAGGTCCAATGGCAACACCCGGCAAACATGTGAGCATGAACTATACAGGAAAAACCCTGGATGGAAAGGCGTTTGACTCTAACACAGATCCGCAGTTCAAGCATGTTCAACCATTCAGTTTTGTACTGGGCCAGGGTCAAGTGATAAAAGGATGGGACGAGGGCGTTCAATTGCTACAGTTAGGCAGCAGAGCTACCTTTTACATCCCGTCTGGCCTGGCTTACGGAGAAAGAGGTGCAGGTGGATCTATACCGGCAAATGCGATACTTATGTTTGATGTAGAAGTGCTGGGAATAGATAAATAATGTTGAAGAAATCGATAAATATTCTTTTTGTGGTGTGGTATTTGCTCTCAGCAAATACCACACTTGCTTATACCCATGCCGATACACTGCGCGGCAGCAATGGAAGATACCGGGACTGGTGGGATGTGCAGCGCTACGAACTGGGTGTGAACTTCGACCTTGACAATCAAAGCATAAATGGGTATACCATTATTGACTTCAGAGTGACTAAAAAGCCGGCGGATTCAATGCAGATAGACCTGCAGGAACATATGGAGATAGACAGCGTATTCCAACGTTATGGCGGTGTAAAAACGCTACAGCCCATCAACTTCAGAAGAGATGGAAATGTCTGCTGGGTCTATTTTGAAAGATTTCCGTTTCACAACTGGCTGCCTACGGAAATGCGCTCGATAAAGATATACTACCATGGCACACCCCGGAAAGCAGTAAACCCGCCGTGGGATGGCGGTTTTAGCTGGAAGACAGACAATGAAGGAAAACAGTGGGTGGCAGTTTCGTGCCAGGGACTTGGGGCGAGCGTATGGTGGCCCTGCAAGGACGCACAATGGGACGAACCTGAACAGGGAATGGATATATACCTAACCGTTCCGGAAAACTATTCTGCAATCAGCAATGGCAGACTGAAAGACACCGTGAAAGTAAATAGTAAAAAAGTATTCTACTGGCAGTTGAAAAATCCGATCAACAACTATGATGTTACGTTCTATATTGGTGACTATGTACACTGGCAAGATACACTAACGGGCGAAAAAGGGAAGCTGGATCTTGACTACTGGGTGTTGCGTGACAATGAAGAAAAGGCAAGGAAACAATTTGCGGTGGTAAAACCTATGCTGCACTGCTACGAATACTGGCTGGGCCCCTACCCTTTTTATGAAGATGGATATAAACTTGTAGAGGCCCCTTACTTAGGTATGGAGCACCAGAGCGCCATAGCATATGGCAACAAATACCAAATGGGCTACCTGGGAAGTGATCGCTCCAATACGAGTGTCGGTATGCACTTCGACTACATTATAGTCCATGAAAGCGGGCATGAATGGTTTGGCAACAGCATCACAGCCAAAGACATAGCCGACAACTGGATACATGAAGGTATGACCACATTCTCAGAATCACTGTTTACAGAATGCCTTCTGGGTAAAGAAAAGGGACAAACATTCTGCAAGGGCGAATGGGGTAACATACGAAACGACAAACCGGTAACAGGCGACTATGGCGTGAATAACGAGGGCAGTAATGACATCTATGACAAGGGGGCAGCTATGATGTATATGATACGCATGCTCATGAACGATGATGAGAAGTTCAGGCAGATGCTTCGAGGTGTGAGCAAGACTTTTTATCACCAGACTGTGACTACCCAGCAGATAGAATCATACATTGCCAAGGCCACCGGGCTTGACCTGACGGCTTTCTTCAATCAATACCTGCGCACTACTAACATACCCCAACTGGCTTATTATATAAAGGACGGTGAACTGAATTACCGCTTTGAAAATATAGTTCCGGGGTTTACACTGCCAATACCAGTATCAGTTAAGAAAAAGACTGAGATTATCTCACCTACGGCAGACTGGCAGCATATAGAATGGAAGCATGGTTATAACCTGAAGGTATCGCCCGACTACCTGATAAAAGTGAAATAATACCAGCACACTGTTGTTGCACGAGCGCACATTTTTATCCACATATCCCCAACACCGCGAAACCATATAGCCATTAATTTTCAGTAGGTTTGCGTAAAGCAGATGGCAAAGGAAAAACTGGCGGAAACACCCCTGATGAAGCAGCATAAGGATATTAAAACAAAATATCCCGATGCTGTATTATTGTTTCGTGTAGGGGATTTTTATGAAACGTTCGGTGAAGATGCGCATATTGCATCACGCGTGCTGGGTATCACCCTTACCAAGCGTTCTAACGGATCTGCCGCATCTGTTGATCTTGCCGGTTTTCCTCACCACGCGCTGGATACCTACCTGCATAAATTAGTTAAAGCAGGCTACCGTGTGGCCATCTGTGACCAACTTGAAGACCCTAAGCTGACCAAGGGCATTGTGAAACGCGGAGTAACCGAACTGGTTACTCCCGGTGTAGCCACCAGCGATAAACTGCTGGAGAACAGAACCAATAATTTTCTCTGCGCCCTATACCTCGATGATGCAAAATGTGGTATAGCCTTCCTGGATATCACCACAGGAGAATTTTATACAGCGGAAGGTAACATGGAATACATGGACAAGCTGATGCAGAGTTTCCAGCCATCGGAAGTGATCATATCCAAGTCGCAATCGAAACGATTCAAAGAGGAGTTTGATACCAAGGTCTATACCTTCCAACTGGATGAATGGGTATTTCGCGAACAATATTGCTACGACCTGCTGTTACAACATTTCCAGACGCAATCGATGAAGGGGTTTGGTATAGAAGAACTAAAATCGGCCATTATAGCCTGCGGCGTGGCGCTGCACTACCTGAAAGACACAGAACATGCCAATCTGCAGCACCTGAACACACTGCAACGGATAATAGCCACTGACTTTTTGTGGATGGACCGCTTTACTATCCGCAACCTGGAACTGATACACAGCAGTTATGAACAAGGCACCAACCTGCTGCAAGCCATAGACCACACGCATACGCCCATGGGCGCACGGCTGATGAAGCGGTGGATGATCTTCCCGCTGTTTGACATGCAACGCATAGAGCGCCGCCTGGACCTGGTGAGCTATTTCATACTGGAACAAGACCTCAATCATTCGCTGACCCACCTGGTAAAACAGATAGGCGATGTAGAGCGCATAGTGGGCAAAATACCGCTGAAAAAGATAAACCCGAGAGAGGTATTGCAGCTTGCGAAAAGCCTGCAATACATGACAGACATGAAAGCATTGTGTATGCAGTGTGAAGATGAAGCAGTGCGACATATTGCGGAACCGATACAGCCACTTGCTGAGTTACGGGAGCGCATACTGAAATATATAACAGAAGACGCACCGGCCCTGGCCAGCAAGGGCGGCATGATACGGGAAGGCGTATCGGAAGAACTGGATCACCTGAGGCGTATATCGCGCAGCGGCAAGGATTACCTGCTGCAGATACAGCAACAGGAATCACAACGTACCGGCATATCGTCTCTGAAGGTTTCTTATAACAACGTTTTCGGTTACTACCTGGAAGTGACCCACACCCACAAAGACAAAGTACCAACCGACTGGATACGTAAACAAACGCTGGCAAATGCTGAACGGTATATAACCCCGGAACTAAAAGAATACGAAGAAAAAATACTGGGTGCCGAAGATAAAATAATGACGATAGAGCAGGACCTGTACCAACAGCTACTTGTAAGTACGGAGCCGTTCATATCTGCCATACAAAACAACGCAAGCATTACCGCGCAACTCGATTGCCTGCTTTGCTTTGCCAATAATGCCCACAGGTATAACTATCACCGCCCTACCCTTGTAAACGAGCCTGTGCTGGACATAAAAGAGGGCCGCCACCCGGTAATAGAGCAACAACTGCCACCGGGAGAAAGCTATATATCCAATGATATAACACTGGACAAAACAGAACAGCAGATCATCATACTCACCGGGCCGAATATGAGTGGTAAATCGGCGCTGCTGCGGCAGACTGCTATCATCACCCTTATGGCACACATGGGCAGTTTTGTGCCCGCGACTGCAGCTACTATAGGGCTGACAGATAAAATATTTACCCGCGTGGGCGCGTCTGACAACCTGAGTGGCGGCGAGAGCACCTTTATGGTAGAGATGAATGAGACCGCCAGCATTATCAACAACATCAGTGAGCGTAGCCTGGTATTACTGGACGAAATAGGCAGAGGTACCAGCACATACGATGGTATATCGCTGGCCTGGAGCATAGTGGAACATCTGCATAACAGCCCGAACAAGCCTAAGACCCTGTTTGCCACACACTATCACGAACTGAATGAACTGGAGCATCAATTGCCACGCGTTCGCAACTATCATATAACTCATAAGGAGACGGGCAATAAAGTCATTTTCCTGCGCAAGCTTGCTCCTGGTGGCAGCCGCCATAGCTTCGGTATACAGGTGGCCCGAATGGCCGGCATGCCACCAAAACTACTGGACCGTGCCAATGAAATATTAAAACAACTGGAAGACAAACACACAAGCACCGGAGATACGCTGCAAAAAGTGAAGCAAATAAAACCGGCAGCGCAATACCAACTCAATATATTTGACGGTGTAACAGACGATATGCGACGTATACAACAGTTACTTGAAGCAACCGACATCAACACACTTACTCCTGTGGAAGCCCTACTGAAACTGAATGAAATGAAGGGCATTTTGAAACAATACCAGAAGTGACCTGAACCCACTGACAACCAGTTTTTTATGTTCCCGGAAAGTATTTTGTAACCTTTTTTCATTTTGGTACTCTAATGTTCATAACCATCAAAAATTATGAACATGAACTTGACCAAAACAATCACCGCATGGGCATCAGCCGCTATGCTCTGCTCCGTAATGTTTTCAACATCTGCCGTGGCGCAGGGAACTTCCAAACTCACAGACCCGGAGATCGCATCGGTAGCCGTTACTGCTAACCAGGTAGATATCAGCTATGCTGAAGTAGCACAGAAAAAATCTAAAAACGCTGATGTGCTTAAATTTGCGCAGACCATGTCAAACGACCACAAAGCAATTATTGCAAAGGCCGCAGCATTGTGCAAAAAACTGGGTGTAACCCCAAAAGACAACAGCGTAAGTAAAAAGCTGAATTCAGATGCAGCAAAAACAAGGAAGATGCTGAATTCAAAATCAGGTGAGGCGTTCAACAAGGCTTATATAGATAACGAAGTGGCTTATCACAAAGCAGTTATCTCAGTGGTCGAAGGTGTATTGGTACCCCAGGCGCAGAACGCAGAGCTGAAACAACTGCTGCAGAGCGTAGTACCCGCACTCAAAGAGCACCTGATGCATGCCGAAATGGTACAAAAAGAATTTACAAAGTAAATGGCTACAATAAAAACGATACTTAAAAGCGTATTGTGCGTGGGTTGCTGTGCGTTTATGTTGGCCGGTTGTTCATCGAATACACCATCGGTACCTACGGTTCATTTTGCGCAGGACGAATATGCAACTAAGCTCAAGGCTTCAGGAGGCGACACTATGCCCAAGGTATATGCAGTGACCATAGCGCTGATGAAATTCGACCCGGACACTATAACGGTAAAGAAAGGTGATACCGTTGTATTTTACAATCACGACATGGTAACACACGACATCACCGAAGAACACAGCAAGGCATGGACATCCAAGCCGCTACCTGCAGATGCCTCGTGGAAGTTAGTAGCAACACAAAGCTCAGACTATTACTGCACGATACACCCGGTAATGAAGGGAAAGATAGTAGTTCAATGATGTGGTTTTTTTAGACTCCCCCTGCGTGATCCTGAAAAGGGTTGCAGGGGGATATCTATTTTGTTATCTATACTGTCTATGCTGACCATCGTCATAAAGCCCATGGCATGTGTTTTTTAGCTTTGTAGTAAACACTGCAAAATGAAAAATAAAGAAGATAAGAATCTGCCCGGCTACCCCCACTACCCTGTAAGTGAAGATATTACCGAACCGGACAACAATACCGGCCGAGCGCTGAAGGCAGACATGAACCAAGGCCCTGCAACAGAAGATGCGATTGTTGACGATGCGGAGAATGAAGCTGATATAGTCCCCGGCACTGATGCAGATGTAACCCCTGAAGACTTGCAGCTACTTAATGCAGCTGAACAAAACATGGACACCACTGACGACATAAACCTGTTGCATGCACAACTTGATGAGTATGACACAGATGGCGATCCGCTCAATGAATCAGACAGTGCCAACGACCTGAGCGGGGCGGGACTGGATGTGCCCGGCAGCGCAGCCGATGATGCAGATGAAGCTATTGGTGAGGAAGATGAAGAAAATAACTATTACAGCCTGGGTGGCGACCTCCACGAGGGTCAGGAAGAGAACAAGGGAGAATAGCTAATTACTTGACCATGGATAACTTGCTGTGCTTATACCCGTATATAAAGTAGAGGACAAGCCCAACCACCAACCATACAAGAAAACGCTCCCAGTTTGTAGTGCCGGACTCTGAAAGCAGGTAGGTGCAGCACAGAAAACCGAGTACTGGTATCAGTGAGTAATTTTTGATAAAGGATAGAATAGTGGTGACAATAAATGTGATGCCAAATAACAGGAAAGGCACCTTGCCATGTATTGTATCCCAGGTCACACTTCCCTTGGTATCGCTGAAATTCAAATAGCCCTGAAAACCTCCCGGATAGTATTTTTCAAATAGTACCACTGATGCAATAAACATGAGTGGTACTATCCATTTGCCGTTAACGTAAGGTGTCTTAAACTTGCTTTGCAGGCGTTCGGGGTCATTTTGCAGCTTTAGAATGCCACCGCATACCAGCACGAAAGCGAATAAGGTGCCTACGCTGGTTAGATCTACTACTACGGTGAGATTCATGAACAGGGCGGGTATACCTACTATTATGCCAGTAAGAACAGTGGAGAACGATGGTGTCTTGTACTTTGGGTGCAGTCTTGCAAATATGGGTGGCAACAGGCCATCGCGGCTCATGCTCATCCATATACGGGGCTGGCCCAGTTGAAAAACCAATAGCACGCTGGCGGTAGCAATGACAGCACTGATAGAAATGACGCCAGCTATCCAGTTTGCCCACTTGCTGTTCATAGTGCTAAAGACATAAGCCAGCGGATCACCCACATTCAGGTTCTTATAGCTGGTCATACCTGTGAGCACCAATGCCACCAGTATATATACTACCGTACAGATGATCAACGAATAAAACATTGCCTTTGGCAGATCGCGCTGCGGGTTTTTACATTCTTCTGCCGTTGTGGAAATAGCGTCGAAACCTATGTAGGAAAAGAATACCGCCGACGTGCCGGTAAGCACGCCTCCGATACCATTTGGCAGGAAGGGCGTCCAGTTAGCGGTATTTACATAAAAGCAGCCCGCTATCATCACCAGGAGTATAATGGCTATTTTCAGTATCACCATTATATTGGTGCTGCGCCTTGATTCCTTTATACCAATGTATATAACCCAGGTTATCAGCGCCGTGATAAGAAAAGCCGGAAGATTGCAGATAAACCTGATACTACCCAAAACAGGCGCACCAGCCCATGCTAACTTAGCCGCCTCGGTTGCCCCATCTTTTGCCGTCCAGTAATCTGTTGCCAGGTATTCGGGTATATGGGCATGAAAGCTGCCGATACGTATACTGTCCACAAGCGCTGTAAAATAGTCGCTCCAGGAAATGGCAACGGCAATATTACCTATGGCGTACTCCATGAGCAGGTCCCACCCTATGATCCAGGCAATTATCTCGCCAAACGCAACATAAGAATAAGTATAGGCGCTACCCGATACCGGCACCATGCTGGCAAACTCCGCATAGCAGATAGCTGAGAAACCACAGGCTACCGAGATAAACAAAAACAGAAGTATGATTCCGGGTCCACCATCAAAACTTGCCTTACCAATTGTAGAGAAGATACCTGCACCTACGATAGCTGCGATACCCATGAATGTAAGATCACGTACGGTAAGCACCTTATTCATACTGCTGCTATGGCCATCAGTGAGCCCGGCAGCAACCTCTTTATTAATATGATCCAGTGTTTTTTTCCGGAATAGATCCTGCTTCATGACAAGGTCAAAAGTAATGATAAAAACCCCAAACCTCTATGCGATAACATCTTACCCCTGGTGGCCACCCGCATGACGTTTCAATACCCCACCGGCAGCTTCCTTAATGGTATTGGTAAATACGAACGCTTTGGGGTCTATGTGATAAACCACGTTCTTCAGTTTCCGTACTTCAAGGCGGGTAATGACAGTAAATACAATGTCGCAATCCTGGCTTACGTCATAGCTGTGCTTCATAAAGCCACGCTCGCCCTTGTATATTGTTATACCCCTGCCCAGGTGCATCACCAGTTTCTCTTTTATATCTTCACTTTTGCCTGAAATAATAGTTACACCGGTATATTCTTCTATCCCCTCCACCACATAAGCTATAGTGTGTGTAGCCGCATAGTATGTGAGCATCGCATACAAACCAATAGGCAGGCCGAATTTCAATGCAGCGATAAGAAATATAGCTGTATTCATGCCCAGGATGATCTCGCTAACAGTAAAGCTGCTTCGCTTCCAGGTGTAGAGCACCAGCACTTCGATTCCGTCTATGGCACAACCACCACGCATACACAGCCCTATACCTATACCCAGGAAGAAGCCGCCGAAAAGTGATACCAGCAATTTGTCCTGCGTAATAACCGGATAGGTAACGAACTGAAGACAGATGGCAAGGCCTATAATGCAGGCGAGTGTTTTATAGGCAAATTTCCGATTGATCTGGTATGCTCCCATTATGATGAACGGGATATTTATCAATACGATGAGGACGGCAAGGTTTATATGCCACAATTCATTGATGAGCAGGCAAACACCTGTTACCCCACCATCTAAAAACGTATTTGGGATCAGGAAACTTTTCAACCCGAAACCAGCTACAAATATCCCCGCTACAATATAAACTACGTCTTGTAAACCACTTGGTAAATGGTTAAGAATCTTCATGGAAATCTATTGTTTTTTGAGCATTGCTTTTACCTCTTTCAGATGCTCATCTTTTTTTGCTTTTCTAAGCCTGATCGCTGTCTTGGTAAAATAATGATGTTTCTTTAAAAAGCCTACCTGCATATTATTCCATTCATCCTCACTGTTTATCATCCCGTACACCTGCAACTCTGCATACAAATTATTGCCAATAGTGAAAAAATCATCCCTGCCCAGGTAATCGAGATCAGCATCGCAAATGATCTCTTCCATCAGGTTATGGGGCGTTTGAGGAATACTTGTGGCCATGATCATGCCGCATATACGTTCTATCTGATCATGATTATATTCGAACTGCGGCAAGTATTCTTTGGCTATATCACAAGATATTTTCTCGTGGCCTTTTTGCTGCATCAAAAATCCGGAATCATGAAACAAAACGGCAGTAAGCAGCAAGGTAAGGTCTTCGCCTGTTACTCCTTCGTGTTTAGCTAACCGTTCAGCCGCTGAATAAACATCTTTAATATGATTAACGCTATGATAACTAAGATGTTTTGCCAAATCCTTTTTTAGTTTGGCAAAAATAAATTTCTTCGTTTTTTCAAATTGCATATTTCGCGGAATAGTTTGCTAATGTAATATTTATTTCACTTCTTTAGTCAGGTATCTATAAAATATCAGTGCTCACGTACGCGGTTTTTATTACCGCTATTCCTTATAGTGCGTAAAGGTAAGTGTTAAGCGTATATTTAATAATTATTAAAATAATAAATATTATTAGTAAGGGGGAAAAGGTGAAAAAATCATGCACAAAAATTATTCCTTCAAACAAATAAATTTATTTTAAATTAACCATTGCTTACCTGTCTATTTGTTATATTGCCACAGAATACACCAGAAATGCCCCGTTTCGCTACTATTCTATTTTGCCTGCTGTGTGTAAACGCAATGGGACAACCGACCTATCTGCTGAATAGATCTTACCCGGAGAAATGGCGCTACATAGACTCTTTAACAAAAACTTTTAAACACCTTTCATCTCAAGAGATCAACAATAACATAAATAATTTAGAAATATGGGCATCAGAACATGATGACCCTGAACTGTCTGGTGAATTGGCGATACTTGGATTCAGAAATGCAAAGGATAATAAACCGAGTGATAACGATGTAAAGAAGATACAGGACCTTGCATATACTGCCCATGAAAATAACATGCCCATCCTGGAAGCCGATGCGCTACAGGCAATAGGCGACTATTATTGGCCAAATAACCAAAAACAAGGGATAGCGATTGAAAGCTATATAGCTGCGTATAAAATATACAACAGGTATACACCCGACGAGTTTCCTTCAAAAAAGACTTACATATACACATTGGGAGGTGCCTACTACCGGTACGATGACATTGATAACGCCATAAAATTCCTGAAGGCTGCGGTGGCCACTCCCGCACCCGACACGAACATCTTGCGTTATACTACGGAGAATACGATCGGGCTTTGCTACCGGAAAATAAAAAATTATGACAGTTCAGAGTGGTATTTCCGGAAAGTTTATGATGAGGCAAAACGAAACAATGACAGTGTATGGATAGGTATTGCCGGAGGGAATATAGGGATCACCTATTTCTACCAGAAAAGATATGAAGAAGCAAAGCCGCTGCTGGAAAAAGATATTGAGTATGGCCTGGCTCACAGGATTATCCAGAATGCAGCTGCATCAATGTATATTCTTGCATCCATCTACTATGATGAAAACAACATAGATAAGGCGAAGGAAATTATAACCAATGCCTTGAGTATCTGTGAAAGCAAGCCTTTCTGGCCTAAATACCCCCTGGCTGAGCAGTTGTATACATTGCTCTATAAAATTTACGCAGCCCAAAATGATATGCGTAACGCGTACTTATACGCCGACTCAGCGCTAACAGCCAAAGACAGCGTTGTTTCTCAGTTCAATTCTCTCAGCCTAACGAAGGCGCAGGAAAAAGCAGAATTTGATCAGCACAAGATCGAAGAAGAACAACTGGAGATCAGCCACCTGGCACTTGCCAAGAAAAGGAATGAAACGGTATTCTTTATTACCAGCATTGTAGTGATGCTGTTTGTTATCGGGTTTATATTGAGGAGCTACAAAACACAAAAAGACACGAACAATCTCCTTTCAAAAGAAAAGAAAAAATCGGAAGACCTGTTGCTGAACATCTTGCCGCCGGAAGTGGCGGAAGAACTAAAAAATAATGGCGCCGCCCATGCCAAACAATTTGATGATGTAACGGTGATGTTTACCGACTTTGTGAATTTCACAGAAGCCGGAGAGCGCATGTCGCCGCAGGAACTAGTAGGTGAACTGCACACTTGTTTTAAGGCATTTGACGACATACTCAGTAAGTACGACATTGAAAAAATAAAGACGGTAGGCGATGCATATCTTGCTGTTTCCGGCCTGCCGGCACAGAACCCGAAGCATGCTACCGAAGTAGTGGCAGCGGCCATTGAGATTAGAGAATTTATGCGCCTGAGAAAAGAACAGATTGGGAACACTACCTTTGGTATAAGAATAGGCATAAACAGCGGCAGCGTGGTAGCGGGTATAGTAGGTGTAAAGAAGTTCGCCTACGATATATGGGGCGACACGGTGAATACAGCAGCACGGATGGAGCAAACCAGCGAAGAGGGCCGGATAAATATCTCGGACAGCACTTACCGACTGGTGAAAGAAAAATATGCATGCACGCACAGGGGCAAAATAGAAGTAAAAAATAAAGGTGAAATAGACATGTATTTTGTCAGTTGATCGTGCTATTACCACTAAAAATTACAACACCATGAACATTTCTTTTTATTTGAAATCAACCATCGCAATCATTTTAATCACCTGCAGTAATGTATGTCTTGCTACAGATTCACTGGGCCACAAATACCCATCGGTTGTATTGGTGCAGTTAAACTCCGAAACCAATAGGATAACCGCGCTCAGAAAGGCAAAAGACTATAAGCTGCTGCAAGAGGTAAAGGAAGATGCAGACAATGCAGCAGCAGCCATGAAAAATGATTTTCGCGACCATTTCAAATTTTGCCCGGTATACTATTACATGGATACTAATGCCGAAATGATCAGGCAAAAGAAGTTCGATAATGTATTACTAAATGTGGATGGTACGAGTGCGCCAGGCTCCGGGCTTAACAGTAATAGTACAGGATACCTTATTGTTTATTATGGCTATCCCGATGTGCAGGAGAAAAAGGACAACGTATCTTCCGGTGAGACTACACAAAGAGGTGGTAAAGGAATGGTAGTTCTCAATGATAAATACCGGCAGATCGCACACACATCGCCGCCGGCATATGCAGTCTCTTATCACAAACATGACGCAAACAAGAGTAAATACTACTTTGTTTCAAAACATTTCGATATTCAGTACGTAGCTTTTGCCAGCGATTTGAATTCGAAATTATCAGGAGGACAAGCTAAAGACCTGAAAGGAACTATTCCTAAGAAGGCTGCAAAGAATTAAAACATTAAACCCTATTCTGCGCCCATCTTCTTCAGCATACGCCCATGCTCACGGAGTGCAAAAACAAAAGTTGGCATCACCTTATAAGGAACGCCGTATTGTTCCGCCGTCCGCTTTACGATCTTGGATATCTGCGGGTAATGTACGTGTGAAATATGCGGAAACAGGTGGTGCTCTACCTGGTAGTTAAGGCCGCCTACAAACCAGAACACCCAATGACTACGTGGTGAAAAGTTAGCAGTATTCAACAACTGGTGTATTGCCCAACTATTTTCCATCTTCATATCTTCTGTAGGTGTAGGAAATTCAGAAGATTCCAGCACATGCGCCAACTGAAATATACAGGAGAGCCCAAGGCCGGCGGTAAAATGCAGCACCAGGAAACCGGCAACTACATACTGCCATGGCATGCCAGAAAAAATGATAGGCAACACCAATACATACCCAAAATAGATCACCTTGTAGATGCTCAGTTCCAGGATCGCTTTGCGCATTGATATTTTTTCCTTCTTCAGCAAACCTTTCTTTTCATAAAGGAAGATCAGCCGGTAATCTTTGTAAGTAACCCACTGCAAGGTAAGCAGGCAATAGAGAAACCAGCCGTAAATGTGCTGGTACCGGTGTATAGCGTGCTTTTTGCTGTGTGGAGAAAAGCGCATAAGACCACCTGCATCTATATCTTCATCCAGTCCTTCAATATTTGTGTAGGTATGGTGCAGCACATTGTGCTGTATCCTCCAGGTCACATCGTAACCACCAACTACATTGACCACATCGCCGATGATCTTATTTACTTTCTTGTTGCTGGAATAGGAACCATGGTTAGAGTCGTGATGCACAGCACAGCCTATGCCTATCATCCCTAATCCCATAAGGAACCAAAGACCGAAAAACAAGTAGGGGCTTAACGCTCCGACACCCGTAATAATAAGAATGTTGGGAACAAAGAAAAGAGACAGCATAGCAACTGTTTTCCAACGCAACGCACTATTACCGTGAGGCCCGATATTATTTTCTGTAAAAAAATCGTCGATGTTTTTCTTGAGCGAATCGTAGAAACCTTCTCCGTTTTTAGGAGCGAAACGCACTATATTCAATTTACTCACTCTTTATGCCAATTTAGGATGCTCGCAAATATAAGAAAAAAAAGCCGCCTTATATACAATGACAGAATAAAATGACAATGGGGAAAAAAGCAAAAAGCCGCCCGCTTTACACGGACGGCTCTTAAAAGATTATTAATTACTACTTCATAGCGTCGTATTTCTTTTTCATCTCTACCGATTTATCCATTTTATTCTGTCGTGCATATACCTCTTTTAGCGCGAGCAAAGTAGACTTGTAGGTCCTCATGTCTTCACCTTTCAGATCAGCTTCTTTACCAGACAAGGCGTTATAAGCCGCCTCAAAATATGGCATTGACTTCGCAAACAATTCGTCGCGTTTCGCTTTCAGATCGTTATACTTTTTGGTGTCCGCTTCAGAATTACCTGTGATGGCGTTCATCTGGTCATTCACTTCGGTGGCCTGGTTGTAATACAGTGCTCCGAAGTTATAATTATACCCTGCATTTGTAGGCGCTATCTTCAGTGCGTTCTGGAAAGCAGTCTCCGATTTTGAGCTGAGTTCGGCAGAATTCGCCGGCTTCTTGCCGTCTTTCGGATTGGCCATTCCTAAGTACGTAGTAGCGAGATTGAACTGAATATCAGCGTTGTTTGGCTCCTTCACAGCAGCCTCTTCCAATTTCTTTACCAGTTCGTCCTGCTTGCCGGCAGTAATGTAGTAATTCAGTTCATAATTCCTGATCGTTACATCGTCCGGAAAGGCCTTGCGGGCTTCTGTAATGGTTGCAAAAGCTTCATTGGTGTTCTTTTGCCTGGTGTAGGCATCGATCAGGCACTCATAAACCGTAGGCGTCCTGGTGATGGGATTATTTTTGGATGCGGTCAATAGCGGGATCGCTTCGTCATATTTCTGGGCATAATAAGCGCCATTTGCCATGGTAAGCGCTGCATCAGCCGCTACCGTATCAAATTGTTTTGCACGGTCAGACTTTTCGAATCTTTTACCACCACCCATGTCATGTATCTTCACCACATTCTGCATCAGTTCCGCAGCTTCGGCAAACTTCTTTTCGTTATTGGCTTTCACCCCATCGTTGTAATACATATAAGCGCTTGCCACCAGTAATTGGTCAACAGAGCTTTTTTCATAGTCCGGCTTTACCTCGGCAAGCTTTATAGACGCCTGGGCCGCCTCACGGTAAGGGCTGGTTGACTTATACTTATCTACGCTCTGCAGCATAAAATAAACCTGTGCCTTGGTAAATAGCGCTTTTGGCTTTTCCTTTGTTTCAGGGCTGGCCATAGCCTTATCTATATTTTCCTTAGCCTCATCATAGTTCTTGGCATTTAAGGCTACGTTTGCCGAGACCACATATTTATCCTGCGCTATCCCCGGCACTGTAACGGCCAACGCAGCGACAACTAATAATGTTTTTTTCATCTGTTTTTCGGTTATGGCTGCAATTTGCATTTTTTATTCCATTTTTTAAAATCCACATTATTCCTCCACAGGTTGTCCGTTAGTCTCTTCTCCACTTTCCGGGCTGGTTTCTTCGTCATCGCCCTCCTGCTCTGCTATACGGGCAATTGCCGCTATTTTATCGCCTTCGTCTATATTTATCAGTTTCACACCCTGGGTAGCCCTGCCTGCCTCACGGATAGCGGACACTTTCATACGAATGGTTACTCCCGACTCGCAGGTGATCATGAGGTCGTCAGACTCTTCAACACCCATCAAACCGACAAGTGCACCGGTCTTCTCGGTAATATTCATGGTTTTTACACCCTTGCCTCCCCTGTTAGTTACCCGATAGGAAAGCAGGTAATCCTGCCCATCAATTTTTATCAGGTTGTATGGATCTGCTTCCTCTGATTTTTCTTCGTTTTCAACTTTGTCTTCCACACGCTCCAGGAATGGCGTTCGTTTGCCGAGGCCTTTTTCAGACACGACGAGTATTTGCTTGGTCACATCTTCTTTGTCCAGGCAAAGCATACCTATAACTTCATCGTTATTTTCATCCAGTTCAATACCAAATACACCTATCGCGCCTCTGCCGGTAGACCGCACCTTATCCTGCGGGAAGCATATAGCCCTGCCAGACTTTACAGCCATCATAATATAATAGCCCTCCCTGGTGAGTGAGACATCCAGCAGTTCATCACCGTCTTCGATAGTGATGGCTATGATGCCATTTGCGCGTGGGCGACTGAAATCGGCCAGTTTTGTCTTTTTAATAATACCCTTCTTGGTACACAATACCACATAATGTGAGTTGATGAACTCTTCATCCTCCAGCTTAGGCACGTCGATAACGGTACGTATCTTGTCGTCGGCAGGTATTTGAATCATATTTTGTATCGCCCTGCCCTTTCCGTTCTTATCCGCCTCCGGTATCTCGTACACCTTCAGCCAGAAACATCTTCCCTTTTCAGTGAAGAACATCAACGTATGGTGGGTGGAAGCCACAAACAGATGCTCGATATAGTCCGTATCGCGGGTCTTGCCCCCCATGGCACCACGGCCACCACGGCGTTGTGAGCGGTATTCATCCTGCGATGTGCGCTTGATGTACCCAAGATGAGAAACTGTGATCACCACATCTTCCTTCTCTATAAGGTCTTCTATGCGCATCTCATCTGCCATATAGTGGATCTCACTCTTACGCTCGTCTCCAAATTTCTTCTGCACATCTAAGAGTTCATCCTTTATGATCTGGTAGCGGATGCTCTGGTTGCCCAGTATCTCTTCCAGGTGTGCAATCAATTTCATCAGTTCGGCATGTTCTTCCCTGATCTTCTCGCGCTCCATACCTGTAAGGCGCTGTAAACGGAGTTCCAGTACTGCTTTGGCCTGAATATCACTCATACCGAACTCTGTGATCAATCCATCCTTTGCAATATCGGGGTTAGCCGAATTGCGTATGAGCCTGATCACCTCGTCGAGGTGGTCTAATGCGATGAGGTAACCTTCAAGTATATGTGCCCTTTTCTTTGCTTCGCGCAATTCGTAGTTAGTGCGGCGCACCACCACTTCATGGCGGAAAGTGATGAATTCAACGATCAGATCCTTCAGGTTCAGTGTACGCGGACGGCCATTTACCAGCGCCACGTTATTGATACCATAAGAGGTCTGCAACTCGCTGTACTTATATAACTGGTTAATCACTACCTGTGCCACGGCATCCCTGCGCAGCTCTACCACAACGCGCGTACCTTCCTTATTCGATTCATTGCCCACATGGGTAATGCCATCTATTATTTTATTATTTACCAGTGATCCTATCTTCTCAGCAAGCGCATCGCGGCTTACCTGGTAAGGCACTTCGGTAATGATGATCATTTCCTTGCCATTCTTCTGCGTTTCCACGGTCACCTTGCCCCGCAGCACTACCCTGCCCCTGCCGGTATGAAAGCCCGCCTTGATACCCTCTATGCCGAATATGATGCCCCCTGTAGGAAAATCGGGCGCCTTCACAAACTTCATCAGTTCCTCTATAGTAATGTCGTTGTTGTCAATATACGCAAGACAACCATCAACTACTTCCGTCAGATTATGCGGCATCATGTTGGTAGCCATACCCACAGCTATACCTGATGAGCCATTGAGCAGCAGGTTGGGCAACCGTGTAGGCAATACCGTAGGTTCCTGCAGCGTATCATCAAAGTTGAGCGAAAAGTCAACTGTTTCTTTTTCAATGTCCTCCATCATGGCCTCGCCCAGGCGCAGCATACGGGCCTCGGTATAACGCATGGCAGCCGGATTATCGCCATCCTGCGAGCCGAAGTTACCCTGGCCGTCTACCATCATGTAGCGCATGCTCCATGGCTGTGCCATACGCACCATAGCATCATAAACCGATACGTCTCCGTGCGGATGGTATTTACCCAGTACCTCACCTACGATACGGGCACATTTTTTGTGAGGTTTATTGAAGGTATTACCCAGCTCATGCATGGCAAAAAGCACGCGGCGATGCACAGGTTTCAAGCCATCACGAACATCAGGAAGGGCACGCCCAACGATCACCGACATAGAATAATCTATGTAGGCCGTTTTCATTTGCTCTTCTATATTTATTTGTATGATCTTATCATTCTCAGGAAGCTCCTGCGGCAATTGTTCTTCGTTATTTTGATCCATAATCCGGTATTAAAAATAAGATGCGCAAATATAACGTTTTAGGGCGGTATTTAGGGCCAAAACAGCAACTCTTCATAGCTATAAATAAGGCATGTTAATAACTCTGTGGATTACATAAAATATCATGCTAAAATAGCACGATATTTTATGTATTTAATGCATATCTACCGTTGGGGGCAGCTTTTTAAAAGAGAAAGGAAGGCAGATCAGTACTACTGCCAATGCCCCGATCACATTCAGCCATAGGAACGAAACAATGTCGCACCAATAAATGACAACAACGCCTAACTCTGTGATCACCGCTGCTGCAAATACGGTATTCGCGCTGGCCCTTTTTACGTAGAACGCCACCAGGAAAATACCCAGTATGGTGCCATAAAAAAGTGACCCAAGTATGTTCACTGCCTCTATGAGTGAACCCAATCTTGCAGCGAACATGGCCACACCAATACAGAATATGCCCCAGACCAATGTATGCAGCCTGCCATAAGCCAGTTCCTGCTTTGCAGTCATGATGGTTTTCCCCATCCTCTGTACATCCATGAGCGAGGATGCAGCCAGGGAATTCAATGCGGCGGAAATAGATCCCCAGGACGCCAGGATGATGACCGCAAACAATAGTCCCACTATGCCTTTGGGCAGGGCGTTCTTTACAAAATACAGGAAAACGTAGTTGGTATCATTCTTATCAGGGCTGTAATGCTGTGCCGAAATATGGAGCGAAACACTATCCCTCAGTAACTGCATCTGGTGCTGCGTTTGTAAGAAAGATTGAACTGAAGTATTAAGCCGGGGTTCATCACCACCCTGCCGTAACTGTGAGACTTGGAGCACCTGCTTTTCGTATGTCTGATGCAGTTGGCTGTAACGGCCCTCCATCTGTGCTACTGCCTGCGGCTCCTGCTCTTTCAGAGTACTATATGCGGCGCTATTAAAATATAAAGGAGCCGGATGGAAACTGTAAAAGGCAAACACCAGCGCACCTATCAGCAATATCATGAACTGCATAGGTATCTTCACCAGGCCGTTGAGTAGCAACCCCTTCCTGCTTTCATTTTCGTCCTTGCCATTTATGTACCTCCCCACCTGGCTCTGGTCTGTGCCAAAGTAAGAAAGAGCCAGGAAGAAACCGCCGATAAGTCCGCTCCATATATTGTATTTGTCTTTCCAGTCAAACTTTGTCGTGATCACATTCAGCTTACCCGACTTACCTGCTATGTACAAGGCATCATTGAGGCCTACACCCTGGGGCAATCTATGCACCACCAGGTAACCGGCGATACCCATAGATGCTAGTATAATAAGGAACTGTAGTTTCTGGGTATGCGCTACGGCTTTGGCGCCACCTGTATAGGTGTAGATGATGAGCAGGCCGCCCATCAGCACATTGGTAAGGTAAATATTCCACCCAAGTATAGACGACAGTATGATGGCCGGGGCATAAATGCTGATACCCGTGGACAGTCCGCGCGACAACAGGAACAGCAATGATGTGAGCAACCTGGTCTTCCGGTCAAAGCGCTGTTCGAGGTACTCGTAGGCGGTATACACATTGAGCCGGCGGAATATGGGAATAAAGGTAACGCAGATGACCACCATAGCTATAGGCAGCCCGAAGTAGTATTGCACAAAGCGCATACCATCTGTATATGCCTGGCCCGGCGCCGACAGAAAGGTAATGGCGCTCGCCTGTGTAGCCATAATACCCAGTAATACCACATACCAGGGCATCTGCCTGTCGGCCAGCAGGTAAGACTGCGCACCGCTCTGCCCCCGCCCTTTGTACATGCCGTAGGCGATCATGGATGCAAGCGTCACCAATAAAACGATCCAATCAGGTGTGCTCATCTCCAGTGACAGGTGAACCAGTAATACAAAGCTATCTGCAGCAATAGTACCAGCAAAACTGCTACGTACCAACTGCGCCATACCTGTTTACCGGAGTTATTCATAACACATAAATGTAAGTACATTTTTTTAGGGGCTGCAGTGGTGAAAGCATAGGATAGTTATTGTTTTCCTAAACCTTCAGGAATTTTTAAAAGAGTTTTAGCTAAAAATGCACCGTCCGAAAATCTTCAAGCTCAAATTGAAAATTATCATTTTGAT
>JABDCE010000010.1 GCA_013288285.1 Bacteroidota bacterium | reverse complement strand
TTTAAGACTGACAAAGATATTTCTGAGGTGGGTTGATTAATGGTGCTTGCCAAATAAAATGGGAGGTAAGGAAGTAAGGGTAGCCCAACTGTTTCTGTAAAAGACAGTGACCAGGAAGTAGGACTGTTTCATAATCTCATTACTGTTGAGCAGGCCAGGTAATAAAGGTAGGCTACATTTCTTCGTTTATTCTACTTAACATAATGTAAATTATAGAACAACTTGCTCTCAAAAGGATTTAGCTCTTAACAGCAGTACAATCCAGTAGTAGCAATGGTTTCAGCAGGTTTTTGGTTGGCGTGTAAATTCAGACTATGAAATACATACTCGGATACATCGTAGGTAAACTGGTAGTGATATTGACGCTAATCAGCTTCTTTGCTATCGGAGTTATTTTGTCGGCATACCTGTAGTGTTCTGTATTTTTTCCTTGACCATCTTGTGAAATACATTTTGAGGATTTACGTATGCCCCGCATATGTACCCAATTAATAAAAAAAATGCAGCAACGGATATAAACCACTTCCTTAGTTGGGCATTCATAAATCCATCCACAAACGTTTTTTCATCGACTTTATACAGCCCGTCGTTTATAAGTTCAATCCAACTGTCAAAGAAAATATTCAACTCCGTAACCGCATGCGCCGGGTCTAACTTATTTTTATCTACATCGTAGTAAGTGAAATAGCTGGGCAATATAATAGATTCCATGTGGGTGCCGAAAACTCGTCTAAGCACTTCATTGGTTAAATCCAACCATTGCTGAGTGCATACGGTACCAGTATTCATAGATAGCTTTCGCTTACTAATTAATTGCCTCGCTTTCTTTTTTGTCATATATACAAATATACGCCCTTTGCAAATTCATAGGTAATTCCTACTTTTATTCCATGGACACCGCATGGGAATTCCAGGAAAGAAAACGTGAGGCCCTTATCAGAAGAGGGCGTCAACTCATTGGATGGCTGCACCAGCCTAATTATACCCAATGGAAAGACCATGACACTACCCTGCACCTTGCAAAAATGATAAACCTTACCATCTGGGCATTTGAACGTAGCATACCGCCGGATCAATGGGAACCGTTTAAGAAGCAGCTAATCAACGCGCGGTATTTAATTCTTGACATCTTCGAAACGGATGAAGCGGAAATGACTACCTACGCTGCCGGACTTATTGAAGTAGAAAATGCCTTGACCAAGTATATCGAATACGTAAAAACGGCAGAATCCCTCCCCGACTATTTATAATACTCAAACGCCACAACTTTCGTTGTGGCGTTTTTCCTTACATTTATGGTGTCTAATCAAAATATAAAGGAATATGGAAGATAAATTACAGGTACACAAAACAAATCATCCTAATGTAAAAAACTCAATAGTAGCAAATACTTTATGGATGGATACCGCTTTTGATTTTGGATTAAGCTTGGCGCCTGCACCGCCTATAATAAACAACCAATACATGATAAGTGTGCAGCCTTTTGTAGTTATAAAATTGAAGCCAAAAGATATTGTAGTCGGAGAGTTACAGACACATATTTCATTCAATTTTAAATCGGTGGTGGACGAAGAATCCGCTATCAAATATTTTTATCAATTTATTTTGGACTCCATAAAGGAGTTTAATATGGAAATGTGGAAAAACGGAATCCCGAAGCAAGTTTACTTTAATGGATCGATTGAATTTAAAGACCTTTATCCTAAAATCAAAGCTGCGTATTTTAGTAATTCTATAAACTAAAAAAGACACCGATTTTAATTTAGGTGCCAATTCGGTACTTTCTATATTAATATATTCTATATTAAGTTTTGACATTTCGAAGTATTTACATACATTTACCCTGTCAATATTTCAAAAACTACGCCCCTCTATCTTTCCACGGATAGGGGTTTCGTTTTTTATACCACTGCCATCTCCCGGCAGCTACCGCCGTTCGCTCCCTCAGCAGAATAAATTTCCGGAGCCTGTGGTTTAAAACCGCATGGTAAATTTTTATTATGCTCAGTAGCAGTTTGGAATCAATCTACCGCTAAAAACCCTACTGAACATAATAAAAACTCCCCAAGGCAATTTCAAGACAGCCTCCTGCAATTTATAAAAACGCCTTAGCAGCGGTTTAGCCATTTAACCCATCTCTTTTCTTCGAACTCCTGAATTGCTTTAACACTAAACAGGACGTCCGTCAAGGTCATCTGGCACCGCAGCGTTTGTTCTATAATCTAACCTTATTTTAAGTAGGCACAGCCACGCCTCAAACTTGCCTTCGCATCCTAAAGGCTATCGCACAAAGCCTACGAACCTACTTAACATAAGGAGCAATTATAGAACAATAAAGCAGATTGAGTATATTGTTAAGTAGAACCTCAAAACATTGATTAATAACCACTTAAACACATAATGTATGAAACACTCAGGTAGAATCTTAACTGCAAATGAACTGATTAAGCTTATGCAGACATGGCTATGGTGCAATGATAGTTATAAGGTCTTCTTCAGTACCAGGCAGACTGGCAACCCAGACGAATACTACTTTTTCATGCTCGATATTAAGAGCGGACGCAGGAAGCATGGTAAGTACTGGCCAGCAGGCAAAGACGTGATCGTTGAGTTTATACACAGCACCTATACGGTGAAGGAGTTAATGTGCATGACAATTTATGACATGGCAATGATCCAAACTACAAACACCGAAAATGAAATGGATTATATGAATTGGTTAGGTGTTCCTATTCCTGATGAGAAGGGATTACCCTATTTGATAAAATGGTAAGTAATTGGGGTATAAGTTCAGTGCTGTATACTAATATCTATAAAACGACGTTATCTTCCTCAAAAAACCATTTATGAAAACCGGAGGTATTTTATTTTCCCTTTCTTTACTGTTTTTTATAGCATGCCGGAAAAATGGACCTACAAAACCTGTTAATATCAATGTGACAACTGTTGACACGCCCAAACAAATTACGGTTCCCTTTAAGCCCTATACAGATACCTTTTATGGAGCAATATATGAAGGTGATGCCGAACTACCGGTGACGCCAGGCTCATCGGTATATATATATGTACACCATATTTCAGTAGATACACTTGTCTTTTCCTCCAGCGGAACAGGACAAAATTACAGCGGACAAAACTACGCACAAGGAACTGTCAACGACCCATATTGCGTTTTAGGTTTCGATGAATACATTGCTGTTAGTGATTCAAACTCATATTCATGGTCCTATAAATTCAGCAACTATAGCTTTAAGTTTATAAAAGACAGTTTGTATTACTCCAGCGCTAACGATTTTCCTGAATCTATGGATACCTATTTCACTTATATTGCCGGGAAAAGAAATGCTACAGGGCGACACTAACGAGAAAATCTAAATACATTCTCCTAATGAAATCTATTTCCGGATTGTTGTTATTGGGGCATTGATCTGTGAAGCGTATTCATGCAGGTGGCCCCGGAATGAAAAATGATCCTGTGTTTTATGAAGAGATAAAGAAGGAAATAGATCTGTTGCTGGCTGAGAATAAATAACTATAGACATATCATTTTTTTTGGCACGCTTATGCTATACCCCGCCCCCAGTCTAGCAGCTCTTCTGGCACAGTTTTTAACATTTTATTAGGACTAAGCCAAGCTGAAATGAACACATATAATGAGGTGTTTATGGCTGTAAAAAGGCATTGCACCCAGCAGAAACTTATTGCCGAAATAGATTGCTTTGAACTAATTGCCAAAGAAACGGGCGTTCCGTTGAGTAAACTTCCCTCCTATCTGAATCACTTACAGAACATTGGCATGATCAAGTATTCTATGGAGGACAGGTATATTCACCTCACTACATTCGGGATGAAGCACGACAAGTTAGTGAATGGATGAGGCAAACATTTGCAAAAAAACTTTCTTAGTGTCAGTTGCCGCCGTTTATGAATTGCGCATGTACTCTTCAGAGATCGCGTCCCAACGACTTTTAGCTTTGAGGTATTCAATGCGAACATCACTATCGACCTGATTGCCATATTTCTGGGCACTATCATACGCTTCCCTTGCCAATTCGAATACCTCTTTTTCCTCATTCAACATCTCGATCGTTATCATACTGGTGAAGGTAGAAAATACTATGCCGCTGGATGGAATTCTGTCTGAATTAACAATTTGTAATTAAGTAGCTATTGTATATTTGCTATAGGCGTATGAGCCTGCCGGTATCGCTGGGTGTCAGGTGCCGATTTTGAATGGGCGCCATCAGATACCACAATATTATAAATGAGTTTACGTTTTTTGTAAGTAACCGATAAAACAAATATTTATGAAGAAGTTCCTGAGTACAGTATTTGTCGCCATTGCGGGCATAGCCCTATTTTCTGCTTGCACCCGGCACAACATTGTAATAACGGATCCCAGCAGCGGATCAATGAATGCCATTGCTGCTGGCAAGGCAATAACTTCTACCAATTGCTTAGGGACGCAGGGATCAGGAGTATCGATCATCACTGCATCTTTTGGCAACAACACGAATATCACTTTTAATCTGAAGACCAGTATCCTGACAGCTACCACGTATAATGTGGACAGCTCCGGCGCGGATAACAATGTGGAGTATAGTCCGAATGGCGTGCCGGTGCTATCGAGAAGCGGGAGTATGGTGATCACTAACATAAATCCGGGTATCAACTATACGGGCTCGTTTAATTTCACCTGTGTAGACGGAACGGTGGTTAGCGGTACTTTTACTGCGACTGCTATCAAGTAGAGAAAGGTGGTATGGAATTTGTAATTACAGCAATATGATCAACACCAGGCAAATGTGGGTAAAACAAGCGTTTTTAATATTGCTGATGGCAGTACCCTGCTGGTCATACGGCCAGTGCTCCATAGCGGTATGTAATAAGACGGGTGCCTGGGATTATGCCTACAACGATGGCGTGGCACCCGCAAAAAGCACTGATGAGCTGAAACAACTGGCCATAAGCAGATGCACCGCCAAGGGTGGTAAAAACTGCAAGGAGTTTTACACCATAGAAGCCAAAGGTTGCTGGTATGCGTTTTTAATCAGCACAGGACCAGACGGCAGATTTAGCTATAAAGCGATAACCGGGGAGAAAACGAAGGAAGAAGCGGAAACCGTGATCAAGCAGCGGTATATAGCAAAAGGTGGCCTGAACCCGGATGGCGCCCAGATAACGAGTTGGTATGTGCCGGGACAGAAATAGTTAGAGGTGCACTCCCCTTTCAAATTTTACATACTTTTAGGGCTCAAACCGCATTTTATGAAGCAGTTCTTAGCTCTTCTGTGCCTGATAGCCACTCCCCTGGGGCTTTTTGCACAGGACCATTCCGCAGATTCGGCATGGATGGCCACCCACTACACCAAGAAGGAAGTATACATACCGATGCGGGACGGGATACGGCTGTATACGGCGATATACGAACCCATAGCAAAGGGCAAACACCCCATACTGATGTGCCGTACCCCCTACTCCATAGCCCCCTATGGTGAGGATAAATTCAAGGCATTTTGGAACAGCCACTACATGGCGTACCTGAAGGAAAACTATATAATGGTGTACCAGGATGTGCGGGGCAGGTATATGAGCGAAGGTGACTTTATGGATGTGCGCCCCTACAACCCAAATAAGAAAGGAAAGGAAACCGATGAGGCCAGCGATACCTACGATGCTATAGACTGGCTGCTGACGCATGTAAAGAATAACAATGCGCGGGTGGGCGTGTTTGGGATCTCGTATCCCGGATATTATGCCACGATGGCAGCGCTGAGTGGCCACCCGGCATTGAAGGCGGTGAGTCCGCAGGCCCCGGTAACGGAATGGTTCCTTGGTGATGACTTTCACCACAATGGGGTGTTTATGGAAATGGATGCCTTTAATTTTTACAGTGGTTTTGGGAAACCAAGGCCCTATCCGACAACTAAAGGAGCATCTGGTTATCAATTCACTGTGAAGGATAACTACAAGTTTTATTTAGACATGGGCGCACTCAGTAATCTAGCTGCCGTGATGGGTGACAGCATGAAATTCTGGAATGATATGTATAACCACCCCAACTATGACCAGTGGTGGCAAGACCGGAATACCAGGAAATTTGTGCAATATATACCGCCGCACATAGCTACCCTGGAAGTAGGTGGGCTGTTTGACGCCGAAGACTGCTATGGCGCCTGGAACCTGTATAAAGCCATAGAGCGGAAAACCGATAACAACAACAAACTGGTAATGGGACCATGGAGTCATGGAGGCTGGGCGCGTGGGGCAGGTGAATACCTGGGAAATGTACGTTTTGGGCTAAAAAACTCTGAATTTTACCAAAATAACGTAGAAATACCGTTTTTTAACCACTATTTGCTTAAAAACGGGGATGCTTTTAATATTAGCGAAGCCACTATATTCTTCAGTGGACTGAACAGATGGCGGTCGTTTAGTCAATGGCCGCCGGTGGATGAACACGCCAGACCGATGTACCTGCAAGCGAATGGCGGGCTGAGCTGGGACAAACCGGGCGCCAGCGAGGGCTACAGGAAGTATACCAGCGATCCAGCCAAGCCGGTGCCCTATACACAGGATGTGCATTTTGGCCGCACAGCGGAATATATGACTGATGATCAACGGTTTGCTGCACGCAGGCCGGATGTGCTGGTGTACCAGACGGACAGCCTGGCGCATGATGTGACCCTAGCCGGGCCATTGGTTGCCGATCTGTTTACCTCCATAAGTACGACAGATGCCGACTTTGTGGTTAAGCTGATAGATGTGTTCCCGGATAACTTCACTTATAACGATACTACAGATGGTAAGGGCAATGGTAAAACCTACCCTATGGGTGGCTACCAGATGCTGGTACGGGCTGAAATAATGCGCGGCAGGTACAGGAACAGCTTTGAAAAACCGGAAGCGTTCATACCCGGAGACGTAACGGAAGTGGAATACAAACTACCGGATGTGGCTCATGTATTTAAAAAAGGGCATCGTATCATGGTACAAATACAGAGTACGTGGTTCCCGCTGGCTGACAGAAACCCACAGCAGTTTGTAGACATATATAAATCAGACAACAGCGCGTTTGTACCCTGCGATATAAAAATATGGTCGGACAAGGACCATGCGTCGCGGATCATATTGCCTGTATTGCGGTGATGAATTAGTTTATTTTAATTGTTTCGATAACAAATACTATTTATTGAAAATGAATATTTTATGAAAAAAATAGTTTTAATGTCAATGGCGGTTTCGTTGAGCGTAATGAGCGCCATGGCACAGCAGGCCGGGCCGCTAAAATTCAAGACGACAGATGTGGACCTGCACAAAATACCGCAGGGCGTACCCGCAGCAGCCACCTATAAATTTAAGAATGGGTCTAAAAACTGGACACAGGTGCGCGACATAGTGGCAGATAACGGATCGGTGAAAATGGAATACAGCAGCGAGCCGATAGGGCCGGGTAAGGACGGATATGTAAAAATAACATTTAATGCAAGCGCCGTGGGTGCATTTAAGAATACGGTGACCATTACCACTGATCAGCCGGGGTCTACTGCGCTGATATTACATGGTACGGTGGTGGCAAAAGAATCCATAGCGAAATAAAATATTTTCCGCGAAAGGTGGAAAGCAACCTGCAGAGGTGTCTTATAATAAACTGACCCATTGCCGGAAACGCTACATATAGACCTGCAATACCCGACCTTGCCTATGAACAATGACCTTGCAGGCAGCCAGACAAATGCTGACCATACGGTACAGTTCGAAACTATATTCAGAGCGCATTTTAAAAATCTGCATGGATATGCGTGCAGCATACTCAAAGACGAGTTTGTGGCTGAGGAGATGGTGCAGAATGTATTTTGCCGGCTGTGGGAGCGGAAGGAAAAGCTGAAGGTGGCGGAATCATATAGCGCCTATCTGTACCGCGCTGTATATAATGAATGTCTTAACTATTTACGGCATAACAAAATAATTGCTACTCACCGTGCCCATGCCCTGCAAACGGGCAGCGAACATGATGAGACCGACCCGGCAGCCATAAAAGAGCTGCGGCAAAGAATAGATAAAGCACTTAACGAACTACCTGAACGTTGCCGGACTGTCTTTTACCTGAGCCGGTATGAGGAACTGAGTTACCGGGAGATAGGTGATAAGGTGGGGATGTCGGTAAGAGGCGTGGAGAAGCAGATATCGAAAGCACTGAAGTTACTACGCAGCCACCTGGCCGACCTGATGCCTGTGCTGGTGTTGCTATTTATTAACCTGAAAAACTTAATGTCGTGAGCAAGGAGCATGGAAGTATGGCAGATGAGCTGCTGGTGCGGCACCTGCTGGGAGAAGCCTCGGAAGACGAGCGCGAGCGTGTGCGGGAGTGGCTGAAGGAGAGCGAGGCTAATAAGAAACGCTACTATGAGCTGAAATTAGTCTGGGATCAGAGCCGGCTAACAAGCACGCCCAGTACTGTGAATGAAGATGAAGCATGGCAGCGCATGCAGGCGCGCCTGGCTGACCAGAGCCGTAAACCTAAAACGGTGGCTTTCAGGCCATCATATAAATGGGTGCGGATAGCGGCGGCATTGCTGCTGCTGGCAGGTGGCGTGGCTGTGGTATGGCTGAATATGGGAAAAGAGAATCATCCACCGTTGGCTGTGAATATACCGGCTCTTCCAGCACCCGAGCCAATGGAGATAGTAAAGGCGCCAACAGTGAGCCCAGGTGATAGCGCCCCGAAACATACCGAAACACACATAGCAACTAATACCGAGAAGGACATAGTGATAGAAAGAAGGGATAAAAAAGTAGCAGTATGGAAGAAAATAGCGGTATCGCGACCAGGGACGAAGACAATCTACAATACGAAGGGATATATATGTAATGGTACGCCGTGTCCGTTGGAGATATGCATTACAGAATCCGTAAAGTGCCGCAATACCAAGGCTGCCTCCTACTCTACCTGTAGCGTACTGGATCCTAATGAAAAAGGCCAACTGACGCTGAACGTAAACGACAAGAATGATAAGCACTGCGCACTGGCAGTGCAGGAGATAAAGATAACGAGGATGTCGACCGGGGAAACGATAGTGCTTGACGCAAACTCGTCGCCATCTACAGCGCAGGACATGTATAATTATCTGAGCGGGAAAAAGAAGGGAGAGATACTGGCGGGCAACTTCCATACCGATTGCGACAATGAGCGTGCCACCTATCCGCTGAGGTTGGACAATAATAATAACGGCAACATTATGATGCAATAGATATTTAACTTAAATTGTGAACGATTAAAAAAACAACTGAGCATGAAAAAAATAATTATGATGGCACTGTGCCTGTATATGGCCTCAGCCGCTAACGCACAGCAACCAATGACTGCACCCACTACCCCACCTGTAGACCAGAACGCCGGTAAATTCAAATTTGAACAGGAAACGCATGATTTCGGGACGGTGCCGGAAGGGCCGCTGGCAGAGTATGATTTTGAATTTAAGAATGTGGGCAATAAACCGATCACTATATCTGATGCGCATGGCTCATGCGGCTGCACGGTGCCTACTTGGCCACATACCCCTGTATTGCCGGGCACGTCATCCAAAATCCATGTGGCATACACTACCAATGGCCGCCAGGGTATGATCAACAAAGATGTGATCATTAACTCAGACGCACAGCAGAATCCAATGCGGCTACATATAACAGGTACGGTGACACCAAAACCGGCTGAACCAGTAACGCCTGCTAAATAAGGCAGACATTGTTTAATATTATTATCTACCCGTATGTCATGCATACGGGTATTTTTGTTTTGTGCAAAATGACCGCTGAAGGATGCCAGTTGACTATATATAGGTATTCCTTGAAAGCGTGGCGGTTAATAAACTGTGCGTAAAAGACGAGCGATACGCGTGGCAATGTTATAGGTTTTCAACAATCGTGGCTTATCTTTGCAGCGCTAAAGCAAATTACACAAAATCATAGCTGTCCCTTATGAACTGGAAACAATCTTTCAGCACGTCCATAGGTAAGAAATTGCAGATGTCCTTAACGGGTCTTTTTCTCATCTTATTCCTTATTGTCCATTGCTACATCAATGCGCAGGTATTTTATAACGACGGCGGTGTCCGTTTCAACGAGGCGGCCCACTTCATGGGTACCAACTTCGTGATCCGTACGGTGGAGCTGGGTTTGTTTGCCTTCCTGATACTGCATATTGTACAGGGGCTATTGCTCTGGGCTAAGAACCGCGCACGCAGAACAGTAAAGTATGCGGTAAGCGCCGGCAATAAGACCAGCCCGTGGTACAGCCGCTCTATGGCATTACTCGGTACGCTGATACTGTTGTTCTTAGTTGTGCACCTGTCGAAGTTCTGGGGGCCTAACCGCCTGTCTATGACCACAGGACATGGCGAACTGCCGTTGTATAAGATGATGTATGACGAGTTCCAGATCACCTGGGTGCTGATAGTGTACCTCTTGGGCGTCTTTGCGCTGGCATGGCACCTGCTGCATGGTTTTTACAGCGCTTTCCAAACGCTGGGGCTGGGAACCCACAAATACAAGGGCATTATAAAAGGTATAGGCGTGGCTTTCTCCATCATTGTACCGCTGATATTTGCATTGATGCCAATAGCTTTCTATATGCACTGGCTATGTGGGCCTGTGGCTGATTGTGTGAAGTAAAGACAAACATTCTTTTAAAATAATTCAGGTTTCTGTATATGGCACTTAATTCTAAAATACCTGCAGGTCCGTTAGAGTCCAAATGGAAAACATATAAATCTACCTGCAAGCTGGTGAATCCCGCCAACAAACGCTCGCTGGAAATAATAGTAGTAGGTACCGGCCTGGCCGGTGCATCGGCTGCGGCATCACTTGGCGAGATGGGTTATAAAGTAAAGGCGTTCTGCTTCCAGGACAGTCCGCGCCGCGCCCACTCCATAGCTGCGCAGGGCGGTATCAATGCCGCGAAGAATTACCAGAACGACGGGGACAGTACTTACCGTTTGTTTTATGATACTATTAAAGGAGGCGACTATCGTTCGCGCGAAGGCAATGTATATCGCCTGGCGGAAGTGAGCGCCAACATCATAGACCAATGTGTAGCACAGGGTGTACCCTTTGCCCGTGAATATGGCGGGCTGCTGAGCAACCGTTCGTTTGGTGGTACTCAGGTACAGCGTACGTTCTATGCGGCAGGACAGACCGGCCAGCAATTGCTGATAGGTGCCTACCAGGGCCTGGAACGCCAGATATCGCTGGGCAATGTAGAAATGTACGCGCGCCACGAAATGCTGGAGGTGGTGAAAATAGATGGCCGAGCACGTGGTATCATAGCCCGTAACTTAGTGACCGGGGAACTGGAACGCCATTTCGGACACGCGGTATTGTTGTGCACCGGAGGCTATGGCAATGTGTTCTATTTGTCTACCAATGCGATGGGCAGTAATGTGACTGCGGCATGGAAGGCGCACAAGCAGGGCGCTTACTTTGGTAACCCATGCTTTACGCAGATACACCCCACCTGTATACCGGTAAGTGGCGACCACCAGTCTAAGCTGACGCTGATGTCGGAATCGCTGCGTAATGACGGACGTATATGGGTGCCGAAGGCCAAGGGCGATAACCGGAAGGCTACTGATATACCTGAAGAAGAACGTGACTACTACTTAGAAAGAAGGTACCCGGCATTTGGTAACCTGGTGCCACGTGATGTGGCCAGTCGTGCTGCCAAGGAGCGTTGCGATGCAGGCTTCGGTGTTGGTTCCTCGAAGATGGCTGTTTATCTTGATTTTGCATCTGCAATCATGCGCTATGGCAAGGTAGAGGCGCATAAACAAGGCCTGGGTGGTGCAGATAAGGATGCCATTTATAAAATGGGTAAGGACGTAGTTAAAGAGAAATACGGTAACCTGTTTGATATGTATGCCAAGATCACCGGCGAGAATCCTTATGAGGTGCCTATGCGTATCTACCCTGCTGTACACTATACTATGGGCGGCTTGTGGGTAGACTATGAGCTGATGACCACTGTTCCGGGCCTGTATGCGCTGGGTGAAGCCAACTTCAGCGACCACGGCGCTAACCGCCTGGGCGCTTCTGCGCTGATGCAGGGACTGGCTGATGGTTACTTTGTGATACCTTATACACTGGGTAATAACCTGGCGGATGATATACGCACCAAGGCCATAGCTACAGACCACCCCGCTTTTGTGCAGGCAGAGAAGGACGTGAATGACCGCATCAATAAACTGATGAGTATCAAGGGGACGGAAAGTGTGGAAAGCTTCCACAAACGTCTGGGCAAGATCATGTGGGACAAGTGTGGTATGGGCCGCAATGCAAAGGGACTTAGCGAGGCAGTAACTGAAATACGGGCGCTGAAAAACGAATTCTGGAGTAATGTGCGCATACCCGGAGACATAAAGGAGTACAACCCTGAACTGGACAAGGCAGGCCGTGTGGCTGACTTTATAGAGCTGGGCGAACTGATGTGTAAGGATGCGCTGGAACGTAACGAAAGCTGTGGTGGCCACTTCCGTGAAGAGTCACAGACAGAAGATGGTGAAGCATTAAGGGACGATGAAAAGTATATGTATGTGGCGGCATGGGAATACAAAGGAGAAAGCCAGTTTGAAATGCATAAGGAAACGCTTGATTATGAGGTGGTGCATCCGAGTGCGAGGAGTTATAAATAATGAAGGTTAGGATTATTATATTGACCATGCTACTGTCTTCAAGGCTATACTGCATGGCACAAAATGAAAAAGAAGTTCTTTCAAATATTGCAAAAACAGGCAAAACTATTACCTCTTTTATTCCTTCGGGATATGATACGATTGCGACTGCGAAGGGCGATTTGAACAAGGATGGAAGGGATGACATAGTAATGGTTTTATATGATAAACGGGACGATACTGTAAGTATAGGAGCTGAGGGTTATAGTAGACTATTGATTGTTTTGTTTAAAACTGATGAAGGATGGAGTGTTGCGATAAAATCTGCAAACATTATAATGTGTAAAACGTGCGGCGGTGTTTATGGAGATCCATTTAATCAAATTGATATCAAAAATGGTATAATTACCATTGATCATTATGGAGGTAGTAACTGGAGATGGGCTTATACTAATAAATTCAGATACCAGGACGGTGATTTTTACCTGATAGGTGTAACTAAGGATTCATACTCGGTTTTCGGAGGAAAAGGGTGTGACGATATCGGGTCAGCAAATAGGGATTTTGAAGACATTAATCTCATCACTGGTCAGAGGATGCTATTGAAAACTTCAGAAGATTGTAAGGTAGAGCTGGAGAAAAAAGATAAAATTAAGAAAAAGCCACTGGTGAAGCTGGCAGATTATAAATACGATAATTAAAGCATAAACGCAATGCAACATTATAACATGAACCTCACCCTCAAGGTGTGGAAACAAAAAAACAGCAAGGCAAAAGGCGCATTTGAAACTTATAAGGTTTCTGGTATTTCTTCTGAGATGTCGTTCCTGGAGATGTTTGATGTGCTGAATGAGCAGTTGGTAGCTGAGGGTAAAGAGCCGATCGCTTTTGACCACGACTGTCGTGAGGGTATCTGCGGTATGTGCAGCATGTACATCAATGGCCGTGCGCATGGCCCGTGGCACCAGACCACTACCTGCCAGTTGCATATGCGTGAGTATAAAGATGGCGATACTATTGTAGTAGAGCCATGGCGCGCTAATTCGTTCCCGGTGATCAAAGACCTGGTAGTGGACCGTGGCGCATTCGACCGCATTATTGCTGCCGGTGGTTACATATCTGTGAACACAGGTAATGCACAGGACGCCAACTCGCTGCCTATAGACAAGCAGAAAGCCGATGAATCGTTTGCGGCTGCCACCTGTATTGGTTGTGGTGCTTGCGTGGCAGCCTGCCCCAATACCTCGGCTATGCTGTTTGTTTCGGCAAAGGTGTCTCACCTGGCATTGCTGCCACAGGGTGATCCTGAACGTAAGACCCGTGCCACAAATATGATACACCAGATGGATACAGAGGGTTTCGGTAGTTGCACCAACATAGGCGCATGTGAAGCAGAATGTCCTAAGGGTATTTCGCTGGAAAACATTGCCAGGCTTAACCGTGAGTATATAGGCGCAGTGTTTTCGGGAAGCGCCGAAGGGTAACCATTTTAATAATATTTTATCATGAAGGCTGCCTTATTCGGGCAGCCTTTTGTTATTTTGTGCCATGTTTAAGAAAGTGCTTGTTCTTTTGCTTGTACTTGCCGGGCATTTCGCTGCCATTGCCCAGGACGACAGCTCTACCCATTTACGCGTTAGCCTGCTGACGTGCGGGCCGGGAGATGAGGAAATATATGAAGTGTTTGGCCATACCGGCATACGTATCATAGACAGCGTACAGCATACTGACGTGGTGTATAACTACGGTACTTTCTCCTACGGCCCTGATTTTGAAATGCAATTCATGCGTGGCAAGCTGCTGTATTGTGTGGCTGTAGAACCTTTTCCAATATTTATGGACGAGTATGTGCAGGCACACAGAAAGGTAGAAGAACAAGTGTTGCTGCTGGACTGGAAGAAAACCGACGAGGTAGCCTACTTCCTGGACTGGAACGCGGAGCCGGAGAATAAGAACTATAAGTATGATTTCTTCTTCGACAACTGCGCGACACGTATCCGGGACATCCCTACCCGACCTGAAGTTTTCGGAAAACGGTTTCATTATGGGAATGTACTACCGCCGGGCAAACTCACTTTCAGGGATATTATCAACCAGTATTTTTACCGCGACCACTGGACCCGGGTTGGAGTAAATATATTGCTGGGCAGTAAGATAGATAAGGTGATGACCAATGCCGACATCATGTTTCTGCCAGACTATCTGAGGGATGGTTTTGCAAGTGCTACAGTAGATGGTAAGAAGATAGCCGCGCCTGCTACCCTGCTGCTCCCTGCCAAGGCAGATACAGGTCACACAGTTGACCTGCCGCTTATAGTAATGTGCCTGGTTGCGCTGCTGACTATAGCTGGACTTTCTATGCCACGCTTACGTGTGTTGGGAAGAATCATGAGTTCATTGCTGCTGTTTGTGACCGGTTTACTGGGGTGCCTCATTTTGGTAATGTGGTTCGCAACTGACCACCAGGGCTGCAGTGATAATTTCAACATACTCTGGTGCCTGCCAACGAATATTGTGCTTGCATTTTTCAAGCCTAAAGGAGCTAACAGGTATGCGCTGATAGCTATGATACTGATCTTCGCTTCCTTGCTGCTGCACGTATTTAAGGTGCAAGGATTGGTGAAAGAATTTATACCAATACTGCTGTCGTTGCTTTGCGTTTTTGGCACGATTTATAGGCAGACTAACGTTAAAAAAATGGTTGATGCAGCATAATACCACCAACGCAGGCATATTTTACCGGAAAATGGGTAACGGCCCTGCAATGGTATTATTGCATGGGTTCCCGGCTGACGGAACGTTGTGGCGCAATGTGTGGGATGAACTGGCAGTGTCTAATACTGTCATTATCCCCGATCTGCCCGGCAGCGGGAACAGCCCGCTAAATGGTGATGCCGGCATGGCAGATCTAGCCGAAAGAATCAATGAGGTATTGGCAGAAGAGCATATAGATAAAGCAGTGATCACCGGACACTCCATGGGTGGCTATGTTGCATTTGCGTATGCAAAACTATACCCCGAGAAAGTTGCTGGCCTGTCGCTGGTGCATAGTACACCCGCAGCAGACGGTGATGAGAAAAAGAAAACCCGGCAGAAATCTATAGAACTGATACAGAAAGGCGGTAAAACCCAGTTCATAGGCCAGATGGTGCCCAATTTGTTTTCAGACGCTGTTAAACAATCAAACCCCATGATCGTCAAAGAACAGATAGAACGATCTATGAGCGTGGAAGCAGCGAGCATAATCAGTTTATACAAAGGAATGATGGATCGCCCGGACACCTCCGATGTGCTTAATGTGGCGCCATTCCCGGTGCAATGGATATGTGGAATAGATGATAATGTGATTCCTTATAAAAAAATATTAGGGAAATGTCATTATTCTCCCATAAATTTCGTAACTTTTTATAATAATTGCGGGCATATGAGTATGCTGGAGGCCCCTGAACAACTGACAGACGACCTGAAAACATTTGCCATGTACAGTAATCGCCAGCTACATCTATCACAATGAGTCGCCAAATAGCTGTCATATTATCCATTATTTTTTCCCTTGCTTTTTTCAATGCAACAGGATCACATATTGTGGGTGGTGAAGCAACTTATAAGTACCTGGGAGACACAACGGCCACCCTGGTAATAGGTGGTGAAGCGGGCGTATACACCTTTCATAAATACCAGATAAACCTGGCCATATACGAGGATTGCTTCAATGGTTCGCCGGATGCCATTGCGTCTGATAACCCGGCATACCTTGCCATATACGATGGCGCCGGAAATATTATACAACTGGATACCAATGTCTATTCAACATCTCACATAACAGTACCTACCAATTTCTCCAATGCTTGCGTGAGCAATATACCGCCCGTATGCCTCTATAAAAGAACATTTATTAAAACCTATTACCTGTTGCCTAACGATAATGGTTACATCTTGTCTTACCAGAAATGCTGCAGGAATGCCACAGTGGCAAATATTGTTGATCCCGGAGACAGCGGGTCGACGTATTTCTGTAGTATACCACCCGCTCCGCTAATCAATAATAGCGCGGTATTCACGAACTACCCTCCGCAGATCATCTGTATGAATGAGCCGTTGTTCTACGACAATTCGGCCACAGACGCAGACGGTGACTCGCTCAGCTATGAATTTTGCACTGCACTCAGTGGAGCAAACGATCCCAACCAGGCAAAGCCCATCCCGCTCCCCCCGCCGTATAGCCAGGTGACGTATGTGCCACCGTATACAGACCTGCAGCCATTATCGAGCAGCCCGACGATGCAGATAGACCCTGTAACAGGGCTGATAACAGGAACGCCAAACCGGCTGGGGAGATACTTAGTCACTGTATGCTGCAACGAATGGCGCAATGGCAAGATCATAAATACCGTAAAAAGAGAGTTCCAGTTTGTAGTTACCAGTTGCACTAAAAAAGTGGTGGCCGATATACCTATACTTTCCACGGATGTGAATACTTATATCGTCAGTTGCACCGATCTCTCTGTGAACTTTGAGAACACCAGCACCGGCGGATTTGCATACGACTGGGACTTTGGGGTACCTTATTTAGACAATGATACGTCCAACCAATTCCAGCCAACATATACCTATCCTGATACGGGCACTTACATTGTGAAGCTGATAGTAAACCCGGCATCTACCTGCCCCGACAGTATTTCGAGGTTTGTAAAAGTGTATCCTAAATTTCATGCCGATTTTTCGGATTCCGGGATATTCTGCCCGCAAGCGCCTATCCAGTTCACAGACCTGTCGAGCACAAGTATAAAACCGATAACGAGCTGGGCCTGGAACTTCGGAGATGGTTATACCTCTACTACAGAAAACCCTGTGCACAGCTATTCTGTCAGCGGTACATTTAATGCTGTGCTGATATCGCAGAACATTAAAGACTGCTCTGATACTGTACTGAAACGCGTGACCATTGAGAATTTCAGGCCGTTTGCCGGCGATGATACGGTGATCGTGAAAGGAGAACGTATTCTTTTTAACGCAACAGGCGGTACGGAGTATTCATGGACGCCATCTACCAATCTTAACGACACCGATACGTACAATCCTACCGGGTTCTATCCAGATACTGGGCAGTACGTCTACATGGTGCATGTAACCAGCAGTTTCGGTTGTGCAGGATACGACACTATACACGTAACAGTAGTGAACCAGATCGAGTTCTTTGTACCGTCGGGGTTTACACCAAACGGTGACGGGCGGAATGATGTCTTCAAACCAATAGCTGTGGGCTACCGTGGCCTCAATTACTTCCGGGTGTTCAACCGATGGGGACAGGAGGTATACTTCAGCACCTCATTAGAAACAGGATGGGACGGGACATTCGGAGGCGAAAAAGCAGAAATGGGCGTCTATTTCTGGGAGGTGAATTACGTGGATCGTTTTGGGAAAGCCAGTTTCCTGAAAGGTGATGTGACCCTGATACGATAGCGTATTTCTTAATGGCAATATTGCTGCAGCAATTGCCCGGCGGCCTGATTGCCCATATCCAGAGATGTTTTCAGATCGGCACATGCTCCGGTTGTATCTCCACTCATTAAACGGGCCATGCCCCTGTCGGCATATATTCGTTTGTTATCGGGCTTCATTTTCAAAAAGACATTGTAGTCATCAACAGCACCTTTGAAATCGCCGCTATTGGCCCTCACCGATGCCCGGTTGTTGTAAGCTGCAGGCATTTCAGAATTGAGGTTGATCGCATGGTTAAAATCCTCGAGCGCAGACTTCATGTCATTAGCCTTGATGTACAGTTCTCCTCTTTTGTCATACACATCAGCAAAATCAGGGTAAAGGTCTATCGACTCATTATAGTCATCCATCGCTCCTTCCGGGTTGCCGTCACGTTGTTTACCTGTACCCAGGATATAGTATGGGTAATATGCATCCGGTACATGTGGATTGTGGACTATAACATCACCGAAAATAGTATCATCGTTTTCCCATACGGCAACACGCTGCCATGTGATCACGGCGAATAAAGCAAGGGCGCAGACAAAAACGCCAGTGGCACTATTCTTCCTTTTTGTATGCCACAATCCTGCAATAAATTGCCCAATGATATAGAATAACCCGATATAGGGAATGTAGGTATATCTTTCTGGAGTAAGGGAGGGACCTATCTGGATCACCTGATCCATAAAGGCTATCGTGACCACAAAAAATAGAAAACCGAAAGCCAGTTCTTTTCTGAATGCAGATGGCCTAAAAATAAGCCAGATAATGAACAGGAAAAATGGCAGCGATACATAATATATCCACGGCAGTACCCCATTTTGAAGTTGGGGGTAATAATACATGGCCGATAATGGAAAAGGAACAATTGCTTTTACAATATAAAACGAAGGAACATAGGTGAACAGGAATATCCGGTTAAAAAGCGAATGGGCCGCATGAGTGACCACTACCTGCCCTTCATTACTTTTTGATTGCAGGCTCATCATCAGGAAGACCAGTGAGAAAACAGCTAATGGGATCTTTTCCATCCATGCCCACTTGTCCATGGGTCTGCCTTTATACTTATCTATAAGCAGCACCACCAAGGGGAAACTAACACATGCTGACTTAGATAAAAGGGCGGCAAGAAAAAATAAGAACACAGCAGCATAGTTTTTCCTGCTGAAACCGGAATCGGAATATCGGATATAGCACAAAAGTGCCGATAAATAAAAAAAGGCAGGCAAGGTATCTTTCAATTCCGATACCCAGGCCACCTCCTCCACATGCATAGGATGCAAGGCAAATAAGGCTGCAACCACCAGGCCTGCTATTGTTTTCCCACTAAGCTTTTCCGTTAGTTTGAAGACAAGCCAGATATTCAGCAAATGAAAAAAAGCAGTGACAAAGTGAAAGACAGCTGCATCAAAACCAAACAGCCGGTATTCCAGCATAAAGGTGAGCTGTGTCAATGGCTGATATTTGCCGCTATTGACATTAGTGAACAACTGTACCAGTCCATCCCACCCCTGCCCTTTTAATACCGGATTGTTGAGTATAAACGCATCGTCGTCCATGTGGAGGAAGCCATAAGAACATACCCTGGAATATATACATGCGGTGATAGTTATTATTACAAAAGGCAGCCATTTTCGCATTGCAGGATTTATATCAGTTGGCAGAGCCGATTGGACTTCAGGCTGATATGTTGCAACAAGGGTATTTTTCAAAAATTTACCGGGCATGGGCTTCAAAAAACAAACTTAGCAAACTTATGCAAGTCAAAGAAATGTATCTGCCTGCTACGGCAATAGTCTTTGATAAATAACAGGCATTTTTTATGTTTTCAGGAGGTCATTTATGCTCGTTTTTTATGCACATTTAACCAATTTCGCACTTCCACTTTGCACAAAAAATCTTACATTTGCAGAATTTGTTTTTTCAATGACATCTACACACAATGATACCCCCGCCTGGTTGCTGCTGGAAGACGGCTCCCTCTTCGAAGGAAAATCTTTTGGCGCAAAAGGCACCGCCGGCGGAGAGATCTGCTTTAATACCGGAATGACCGGTTACCAGGAAGTATTTACTGACCCTTCTTACACGGGGCAGGTGCTTATTATGAATAACACCTATATAGGCAACTATGGTGTGAAAGACGTGGACGTAGAAAGCGATTCTGTGACCATTAGCGGATTGATATGTAAAAACGTATCGCACCGTTATTCCCGGATGAACGCCGATGACAGCCTGGAGAACTACCTGACCAAGAGCGGCCTGGTATCAATATACGATGTAGATACCCGCGCACTGGTGCAGCATATACGCAGCAAGGGTGCTATGAATTGCGTCATATCTACAGATCTTACAGACTTAGCAGGCCTTAAAGCAGCGCTGGCAAAAGTACCGGATATGGCCGGGCTTGAACTATCGTCACAGATCTCTACAAAAGAAGCTTATACGCTCGGCGATCCTAATGCCCCCATACGTATAGCCGTTATGGATTATGGCGTGAAGAAAATGATACTGGAGTGCCTGACAAAACGCAATACTTACGTCAAAGTATTCCCGGCAAAGACAGGTATTGAAGAATTGAAAGCATTTGAACCACATGGCTACTTTATATCTAATGGGCCTGGCGACCCTGGATCTATGGATTATGCAGTGAGCACGGTAAAAGATATACTGGCCACCGGCAAGCCATTCTTTGGTATTTGCCTGGGTCACCAATTGCTGGCACGCGCCAACGATATTCCTACATTTAAAATGCATCATGGTCACCGCGGGCTCAACCACCCGGTTAAGAACCTGATCACCGGAAAATCTGAAATAACCACGCAAAACCATGGTTTTGGCGTAGACCCGGAAGCCATAAAGAAATCAGCTACGGTAGAAGTAACCCACCTGAACCTGAACGATGGATCGATAGAAGGAATAAGAATAAAAGGCAGGCCTGCGTTCTCGGTACAGTACCACCCCGAAGCTACGCCCGGCCCGCATGATTCCAGATATTTGTTCGATCAGTTTATCTCTATGATCAAGGACAATACAGTAAACTGATAAGGATAGAATTTCCCAAAACTTTTTTACACGCAATTTTATACAACAGGAATGAAACAGGAAAAAATTCTCATCATAGGCGCCGGCGGCCAGATAGGAGTGGAGCTGACGATGGCATTACGTAAAGTTTATGGCACCTCAAATGTAGTAGCAACTGACATCAGGGAGGCTCACCCCTTGCTGAAGGACAGCGGCCCCTATGCCATACTCAATGCCATGGATGCTGCCGGTATACATGAGCTGGTGAAAAAAGAAGGGATCACCCAAATATACCTACTTGCTGCTATGCTATCCGCCACGGGCGAAAAAGCACCGCACAAAGCATGGGAGATAAATATGCAGAGCCTTATCTCTGTACTGGACCTGGGTGTGCAGGAAAAGCTGACAAAGATATACTGGCCGAGTTCTATAGCTGTTTTCGGCCCTACTACACCGGTGAACAACACACCTCAGCAAACAATCGTGGAACCACGAACGGTATACGGTATCAGCAAGTATGCAGGTGAACTGTGGTGTCAGTATTACAACCAGCGCTGGGGGCTTGATGTGCGCAGCCTGCGTTACCCGGGGCTTATCAGCTGGAAATCTGAACCCGGCGGCGGCACTACCGACTATGCGGTGGAAATATACCACGAAGCACTGAAGCACAAAAAATACACTTCGTTCCTGTCTGAAAATACCTACCTGCCCATGATGTATATGGACGACGCTATACGCGGCACTATAGAACTGATGGAAGCACCCGCAGAAAAGATGAAGACCCGCATGGCCTACAACCTCGGCGCCATGAGTTTTTGCCCCAAAGAAATAGCAGCAGCTATACAAAAGCATATCCCAGACTTTACCATAGATTATGCACCTGACTTTCGCCAGGCGATTGCCGATGGCTGGCCGAAGAGCATAGATGACAGCACAGCCCGTGCAGACTGGGGTTGGAAAAATGAGTTTGACCTGGATAGCATGAGCGCTGATATGCTGAAGAACCTGAAGGAAAAGATGATGCAGGTAGCGTAGCTTGTCATAGAAAAATCTGGTAACTGGTTTAACACTATTATATCAGATAATTCGTTAACTTTGGATAAACCGCATATTATGGAAGCCGTGAGTATTCGTAAAATGTTACATCAATATATTGAACAGGGAGATGACAAACTTTTAAAAATAATGTATGTCATTGCTAAAGAATATACTAATGAAAGCGATGAAGGTGCTGACTATTCTTTTAGCGATGCCGATATGCAATTATTAGAAGAACGGAGAAAAAAAAGACTAAGTGGTGAAAGTAAAACATATAACTGGGACGAAGCAAAAAATATAATTACAGGTAAAGCCTCCTGATGGATTATAAGTTAGTAATACAGTACGAGGCCATCATGGATGTACGAGAGGCATTTATCTGGTATGAGGAGCAAAAAAACGGCCTCGGTTTTTCATTGTTTGAAGAATTAGAACTTTGTTATCAGAAGCTCAGTAAAAATCCGCAGCATTATGGGATGCTTAATAAATGGCTGAGGAAAATGAAAGTTCCTGGATTTCCTTATCTCATTATTTATGAAATAGATTATGACCGGGTAGTGGTCACTTCTATATGGCATACAAGCAAATCACCTAAGTACTAACCGATCAACTACCCATATTTAATGTCCAAGCAAAAACTCGTAGTACTTACCGGGGCAGGCATAAGCGCAGAGAGCGGACTGAGAACGTTCAGGGATAGCGATGGCTTGTGGGAGGGATACAATATCGAAGACGTTGCTACCCCACGTGCATGGCACAGAGATCCGCAACTGGTACTCGACTTTTATAATATGCGGCGCAGGGATGTGGTGGTTGCTCAGCCTAATGCCGCGCACATGGCCCTTGCAGCGTTGCAAGACCATTTCGATGTACACATCATTACACAGAACATTGACGACCTGCACGAAAGAGCCGGATCAAAAAAAGTGATGCATCTGCATGGCGAGATCATTAAAATGCGCAGTGAGAAAAATCCTTTTCAGTTCTACCCTATCAATGGCGATATTAAGCTGGGCGACAAAGCCAATGATGGCAGCCAGTACCGCCCGCATGTAGTGTGGTTTGAAGAGCCTGTACCCATGATAGAGCAGGCAATACCCATCATGTACGAAGCCGATATTTTTGTGCTCATAGGCACGTCACTGGCAGTATATCCTGCCGCAGGCCTTGTAGACTACATACGCCCAGAGGTGAAGAAGTATGTGATAGATAAAGTGATCCCATCTGTATCGCACTACAAGAATGTGGTACCTATAGAAAAGCCGGCTACGGAAGGCGTATTAGACCTATTCCGTTTTCTGCTGAGCCAGTGAGAACTGTATTTCGGAGAAACGCAGGGCAAATACATACATAAGGGCCGGCATCAATTGATGCATCAGCCGCTCCTGAGAAGTATCTAACAACCACTCTATGCTGCCCGACGAAGTAACATATACCATCGTGTACGCAGCCATACAACAGATAATTAATAAGAATTGCTTCCCGGGCCATTGTCTCTGCACGACACAGACTATCAAGTAAAGAAAAAACAGCACTTTAACGTAGTAGAATTTTTTGTTGACATTGTCTATGAAGAAATGATAGACCGTTTTATAGCGGCCCCAATCGTGCAAATGGCTGAGCATATCATTATCCTTCTCAGACATAGTACCACTTAGCGGCGCATAGCCTATCTTATAGATAAGGTAAATGGCAATGGGCACACCGGCGCCTATGGCAAAACTGAGTATATTCTTTTTCTTAAAAAATGTTTGGGAATAAAACACAATGAAGATCAAGGCAAGTATACACCCTTCGTCCTTGATCCATACACAGCAACCTGCAGAGGCGGCTGTGAGCAGCACAAATTTCCTGTCTTCATCAGCATAATTGACACATACAAATGCACATAAAAAGAAAAAAGCCAGCGTAGTATCGGCGTATTGCGTGGCGCCCTTGGTAAGAAAAAATGTGTCCGCAGCAAACAGGAACAGAAAGATACCGGCAACCACTATATTCTTCTTTACGTTTTCCAGGAATATCAGCACCGGTATGAAAAGTGTCATGCAGAAGTTAAATATGAAGGGTATGGCCATAACATATTTTCCCGCAAAAAGCCGGATGAAAAAACCATTCACGGCAGGAATAAATAGCGGATACTCCGGATGGGCGAAGTAGATATTCTCAAACATTTTTTTCCAGTTCACCGGGTCGGTGAGGTACTTTGCATGCAGATTCCATATACCCCATGCATCCCAGCCGCCATAGTGCACGGCCAATACCGGAAAACGATACACGACAACACTTACTCCGGCAAAAAGCATCACCCAGGCCCAGGCCGGATGCTTTATTTTATCAGCACCAGACACTGCGTTCTTCAGTATCCACCCGAAAATAAATACAAGACTGACAAAAATGACTGGTACAGTTACCAGGAATGGAACAAAAAGTACAAGCGACAAAAAATACAGAATGCTTAATGCCAGTAAACCAATACCTGTAGCAATAATATAACGGCTGCCGCTCTGCATTTATTTAAGGTTACAGGTTATATAATATTTGTAATCTCCCGCTGATTCAGAATAGATCACCTTGTTTTTAGCCGTAAGGTTATTTATCATACTGTCCTTTACATTGGCATTAAAAATGGTGAGGACCGTATCAAATCTTTCTTTGGCAACAATGGAGCAGTATCTCGGTGTCAGCAGGAATTGCCATACCATATAAGCATCCCACGGGGCACCCTCTGGCAACGTGATCCTAAAACTTGAACTGGGGGGTAGATGGGCTTCAACACCCTTTAGCCCGACAGCAATATTATCTATACGCTCCCCCTGGGGATCGTTTTTAGTTACATGCAGTGCTGTCGCAGTGATAACCGCCAGCAGCAACAGCATAAAAACTAAACTACCTTTCATGGGGCTAATTTAAGCGAAATAAGATCAAGAGGCACATAGCGGTCAGAATTTCCAGTTCCACCATTTCAGTAATTCCGGGTCTCTTTTTTCGGTGGGTGTTTCTGCAAAGTATACCGCGCAGCGAAATACATACAACAGGCATCTGTCTTGTACTACGCCCGAAAACCGGTTGGAAAGGTCGTAGAGTTGCTCCGGGTTTCTGCCTTTGAGTTCGGCCACGCTCCTGATATCTATGTTCCACAGGTCATTGGCGATGGAAATACCTACTCCGGGTATTCGCGTAAGGTCCTTTATGGCATTGTCTTTGGGGCTTTTCGACGGCATCTACAAACTAAATAAACTATCTACAAACTCTTCCTTATTGAATATCTGCAGATCTTCCATTTTTTCACCCACGCCTATATACTTTACAGGTATCTTAAACTGGTTGGCGATGGCTAGTACCACCCCGCCCTTTGCGGTACCATCCAGCTTCGTGATGGCTATTGCGGTCACATTGGTTGCCGCTGTAAAATGCTTTGCCTGTTCTATGGCATTTTGCCCCGTACTGCCGTCGAGCACCAGTAATACCTCATGCGGAGCATCAGGCATTTTCTTTTTTATTACGCGGTGTATCTTGCCCAGTTCGTCCATCAGGTACGATTTGTTGTGCAGGCGGCCCGCTGTATCTATGATCACCACATCGCTCTGCCGAGCCAGGCCACTTTCCACGCTGTCAAAAGCCACCGAGCTTGGATCACTGCCCATTTCCTTTTTCACTATCGGCACGCCTACGCGCTCGCTCCAGATGGTCAGTTGGTCTACCGCCGCCGCGCGAAATGTATCCGCCGCGCCCAGCAATACTTCTTTTCCGTTCCTCTTGAAATTGTATGCCAGTTTCCCTATCGTCGTTGTCTTGCCCACGCCGTTCACGCCCACTACCAGTATTACATAAGGCTTCTTTCCGGCAGGCACATCAAAGGTGGCAAACTCATTAGATGGAGCAGCCGTAAGCATGCTCATTATTTCTTCCTGTAGTATACGGTTGAGTTCAGAAGTACCCAGGTATTTGTCTTTGGCTACGCGGTCTTCTATACGTTTTATGATGGCTACGGTAGTATCTACGCCCACGTCAGAGCTTACCAGGGCATCCTCCAGCTTATCCAGCACCTCTTCGTCCACCTTATCTTTTCCCGCAATAGCCTTGCCCAGTTTTGAGAAAAACCCTTCCTTGGTCTTCTTCAGCCCTTCGTCAAGCGCTTCTTTTTGTTCCTGTTGTTCTTTATTGCGTTTAAAAAGTTTGTCGAATAAGCCCATGATGTAGATTAAAAACGCTGCAAAATTAGCTTTTTATTAGTGGAATACGCAATAACATAGACGTAAATCAATAAATTTGCGGTATGGATCAGACAAGCACGATACTGCAACAAATTAAACAATCGGTTCTGAAGACTGATCCTGGGGCAACATTGATATTATATGGATCATATGCACGTGGTGATAACAAGGAAGATTCAGATATAGATATTTTAGTGCTAATAGACAAAGATAAAGTAACAATTGAGGACAGACAGCGAATCGGCCACCCTATATATCGTATTGAACTGGAGAATGAAACCCTTATTTGTCCAATCCTGTATTCGAGAAAACATTGGGAAACGAAATTGAGCATTACTCCATTCTATAAAAATGTAATTAGCGAAGGAATTTTACTGTGATGTCAATCAATTGAAATTGGGCAAATCCATACACTTGTCTTAATTTCGCAGTCCATTTGCACCCATTTACATAAATGAAAGATTTCTCTTACGTGACCGGGCCTACTCCGGCTTATATTGAATCGCTGTACAGCGAATTTGCCAAAGACTCCTCGACTGTTGATCCGGAATGGAAAAAATTCTTTGAAGGATTTGATTTTGCGGTATCGCAGAACACAGGTGTCGCCGTTAACGGCACTGACAAAGCACCCATAAGCAGCGACCGGCTGGCCAAGGAAATTGCCGTATTCGAACTGATACGCTCTTACCGCAAACGCGGGCATCTTGCCGCCACTACCAATCCTGTACGGGCCCGCAAAGACAGGCATGCACAGTTGGAACTGGAGCGTTTTGGCCTTTCAGACGCCGACCTGAACACGTCTTTTTTCGCAGGCAAATACATAGGGCTGAAAGACGCACCGCTGAAAGATGTTATTGAGAAACTAAAGAAACTCTATACCAGCAATATTGGTATCGAATACACCTACATTAACGATACCGACAAATGCATCTGGGTGCAGAAGACCTACGAAGACCTGATGAAGGTACCCTTCTCGCTGGACGAGCGTAAGCGTATCCTGGAAAAGCTCAACGAAGGGGTTATTTTCGAGAAATTCCTCAATACTAAATTCATAGGACAGAAACGCTTCGGACTGGAAGGTGGTGAGAACACGATCCCCGCGCTGGACCGTATCATCAACGATGCCGCTAATGCCGGTGTGGAAGAAGTGGTGATAGGCATGGCGCACCGCGGCAGACTGAATATACTGACCAATACCCTGAAGAAAACATACGAACAAGTGTTCTCTGAGTTTGAAGGCAATATGCCGGAAGATATGACCATGGGCAGCGGTGATGTTAAGTACCACCTCGGTTTCCAGAGCAACATTACTACTGCCGGCGGCAAAGAAATAAATGTGCAGCTTACTCCTAACCCCTCCCATCTCGAGGCGGTAAACCCGGTGGTAGAAGGCTTTGCCAGGGCCAAGGCAGATACGCTGTATGGCAAGGAATACCACAAGGTATTGCCCATTCTCATACATGGCGACGCCGCAGTGGCAGGCCAGGGAGTTGGGTATGAACTGCTCCAGATGTCCAAACTCGAGGGTTATTACACTGGAGGCACCATTCATTATGTTATCAATAACCAGATAGGCTTTACTACTGATTTCGATGACGCGCGGTCCAGCGATTACTGCACCAGCGTAGCTTCAATGGTACAAGCCCCCGTGCTGCATGTAAATGGTGACGATGCCGAGGCCGTGACCAAGTGCGCTATCCTGTCGCTGGCCTACCGGCAGCAATTCAATGAAGACATCTTTATAGACATGGTTTGCTACCGCAAACATGGTCATAACGAGGGCGATGAACCTAAATTCACCCAGCCGTCCCTGTATGCGCTTATAGACAAGCACCCTAACCCGCGCGAGGTGTACACCCAATACCTGCTGGAAAACGGCGAATCTGATGCGCAGGACCTTGCCAAGGAGATGGAAAAGAATTTTTGGGATGAGCTACAACAGCGGCTGGATGAAATAAAACAAAAACCCCTCCCCTACGTATACCAGAAACCAGAGCTGTGGTGGAATGCCCTTAGAAAGGCGCAGGATACCGATTTTGGAACATCTCCACAAACAGCGATAAAGGAAGACGAATTCAAACATTTGTTTACTGCCCTCATGCAGTGGCCGGAAGGTTTTAGCCCGCTGCGTAAGGTGGAGAAGCTATTACAGGACAAAATAAAACTCTTCGATACAGAGACCAAAGTTGACTGGGCTACCGGCGAACTGCTCGGCTACGCCAGCCTGCTGGCTGAAGGCCACGAGGTGCGTCTGAGCGGCGAAGATGTAAAACGTGGTACGTTCAGCCATCGCCACGCGGTGATCTATGACCAGAATACCAATGTGCCGTATAACCGCCTAAGCAGGCTCGGTGACAAGCAAGGCACCCCTTACATTTATAATTCCCTGCTTAGCGAATTCGCAGTGCTTGGCTTTGAGTATGGCTATGCTATGGCCAACCCGAATAACCTGGTACTATGGGAGGCCCAGTATGGCGATTTTGCCAATGGCGCGCAAACCATCATTGACCAGTACATAGTAGGTGCAGAACAGAAATGGACGAATATGAACGGCCTGGTAATGCTGCTGCCACACGGCTACGAAGGCGGCGGCCCGGAACACTCCAGCGCCCGCCTCGAACGCTTTCTACAGATGTGTGCTGAAAATAATATGGTGGTGACTAATATCACCACTGCGGCAAACTTCTTCCACGCATTGCGCAGGCAGTTGACATGGGAGTTCCGCAAACCGCTTATCAACTTTTCTCCAAAAGCTAATTTAAGACACGTTCGCTCCTATTCCGCCATGGACGAGTTTACCAAGGGTGGCTTTAAGGAAGTAATAGACGACCCAAACATAAAAACCGCGGGATCCGTGAAAAGAGTACTGCTGTGCAGCGGCAAAATGTACTTCGACCTGAGCGAGAAACAAATAACCGATAAACGTAAGGACATAGCTATCGTTCGCCTGGAGCAGATATACCCCCTGCCACAGCAGCAACTGAATGCACTTCGCGACAAGTATAAGAATGCAGAATGGGTGTGGGTACAGGAAGAGCCTCGTAACATGGGCGCCCTGTCGTTCCTGGCTATGAACCTTGACAACTTTGCTATCAGGTATATAAGCAGGCCCGCAAGTGCCTCTACAGCTACCGGGTTTGCTAAGAAACATGCTATTGAGCAGGCAGGGCTGGTGGAGCAGGCCTTTGCTTAATTTTATTAAATTTAAACCGTGAAAAGACACCTCAGGCATTCGGTCATATTTTTAGCAGCATTGCTGGCGGCGTTCGCGTCCTGCAAAAAAAAGAAGGTGGCCACCAACACGGACATACCTCAGGGCAACTATTTTTCGATCAACCAGTTCATGCTTGATGAATGGAATACTTATGCGGGCGAACCGTTCATGATCAAAAAGACCACTAAGGATGGCGACAAAGTAGATAGCAGCCTTACTAATTCTGACGTGATCAACTGGGGGCCGCTGCTGCAGATATTCAGGCTGACGGATATAAGCGACAAGAAATTTCTTGGTCAATACAAGTTCTCACAGTTTGATGATAAAGTAGACGAAACGCACAATTTTTTTTACGAAGCGGACGAGGCCAATGAAGACCTCTTTACACGTAAGCTCCTGATCACTATTGACGCCTATACCGCAAAGATCAAAGGCATTTACATAGAGACCGAAAAGAAAGATCTGTTTGATGATTGTGTGCAGAAGCTATACTATGCACCATTAAAGACCGTGCAGATACAGACCGAAGACAAACCATTGATGGGCAGCAAGACCTACGTCGTTGAAACTTATGACTTCCTGCGTTAGAACCCGGTACAATGACCAAAGAGGAATTTAGCAAAATAGTACCCTCTATACCGCATCAGCCGGGATGCTATAAATATTACGATAAGCAGAAGGAATTACTTTATGTGGGCAAGGCCAAAGACCTCCGGAAACGTGTCAGTTCCTATTTCAACAAAAACCTCGACAACTATAAGACCAAAAAATTAGTCACGCTCATATACGCCATAGACTTCACCGTCACTAATTCAGAGCATGACGCCTTTCTGCTGGAGAATTCGCTGATCAAGCACTACCAGCCACGCTTCAATATATCGCTCAAAGACGACAAGACCTACCCCTACATTGTTATCAAGAAAGAACCGTTCCCCCGTGTATTCTTTACCCGCAAGCTCATCCGCGACGGCTCTGAATACATAGGCCCTTTTACCGGGCTGATGCGGGTACGCGAACTGCTGGAGCTGATAAAGCAAAATGTGCCGCTGCGCACCTGTAGCCTCAATCTATCGCAGGACAACATCAAAAAAGGTAAGTTCAAGGTCTGCCTTGAATACCATCTCGGTAATTGCAACGGCCCCTGCCAGGGGTTCCAGGACGAGGAGAATTACAAAGCCAACCTACAGCAGGTACGCTACATTCTCAAAGGAAATATCAACGATGTCATCCGCGAATTGAAGGAAGAGATGAACAACTACGCCACCCAACTCCTTTTTGAAAAAGCGCAGATCGTTAAGAAAAAAATAGAGTCGCTGCAAAACTACCAGAGCAAGTCTATTGTGGTGAACCCGAAGATGGAGAATGTTGATGTGGCCAGCATCCTCTCAGACGAACACCACTTCTATGTCAATTTTATGATGATCAGCAACGGCAGCATTATCCATTCCAACACCCTGCAGATCGTAAAGAAGATTGATGAAGAGGAGACCGATGTCCTGTCTCTTGCGCTGGACAACCTCATGGCAAAAAACCAGAGTATAGCCGCAGAAGTGATCGTGCCGCTGGCCATTTATGTTACAGACCCCGACATAAAAGTGACCGTGCCCAAGGCCGGCGACAAAAAGAAGCTGCTCGACCTCAGCTTCAAAAATGCCAACATCTTCATGCAGGATATGCGCAAGAAGGAAACCCTGCTCCTGGGCCAAAAATCAAGTGAGCAGAATATGCTGGTGCTCGAAGAACTACAGGAAGCGCTTCAGCTACAGGACATACCCGTGCACATTGAGTGCTTTGATAACTCTAACTTCCAGGGTGCATACCCGGTGGCAGCAATGGTTTGTTTCAGGAATGGCCTGCCCGCCAATAAGGAATATCGCCATTTCCACATTAAGACCGTAGAAGGCATCAACGACTTTGCATCAATGAGCGAGGTCGTATATCGTCGTTATAAACGGTTGATGGATGAGGCCGCCCCACTGCCCCATCTCGTCATTATTGATGGTGGTAAAGGCCAGCTTAGCGCTGCGCTGGAGAGCATAGAGCGCCTGGGGCTTACCGGCCGCATGACGCTTGTAGGTCTCGCGAAAAGAGAAGAATCCATCTTCTTCGCCGGTGATAATGAACCCTTACAGCTTCCGTTCGACAGCCCGGCACACCTGCTGGTACGCCGTATACGTGATGAGGTACACAGATTTGGCATTACGTTTCACCGGCAGGTACGCAGCAAGGGCACTATCAAAAACGAACTGGAAGATATACCCGGTATTGGCGACAAGACGGCTACAGAGTTGCTGCAGGCATTCCGCTCCGTAAAGAATATCAAAACGCTTGCCGAGCGCGAACTGACAAAAGTGATAGGTGCATCAAGAGCCCGCATTGTGTGGGATCATTTTAATCCCCGCCCATAAGTCACTGCTTATCTTCCGGTTCCGGGAATGCTTTCTTATATTTCTCGTAGTATTCTTCTGCCTTGCCCTGGTCCTTGGTCTGCTCGGCAAGTTTGGCGCCCAGGTTATACGCCTGTTGGTTATACGGGTCAGCCTCTATGGCGTTATCCACTTCCATAAAAGCCTGCCGGGCGTCGCCTGTGCCTGCATAGGCATAAGCCAGCATTATGTGGCTGTAGCCCTCATTATACTTCGCCAGGTCTTTATACAGGCTCATGGCCTTTTCAGGCTGGTGCATCTTCATGTATGCGCCACCCATAAGCTGGTACATATTTATGTCGCCCGGATAAGTCTTTAATGCCTGGTTGCCGGCATATATCGCTGAGTCCACGTTGCCCATGGCTTCGTATATCTCTGCCATAGCTTCCCATACCAGGTCATTGTTCGGATACTCCTGCAGCGAAGCTTCAAACATCGCCTTAGCTTCTTCAACTTTTTTCTCTTTCAGCAGTTGAAAACCCGCCAGGTCCTTCTTCGTCTTGCGTTTCAGTATTGCAGCTATCGGCACTCCATCTACAGTTATTGTGTGTATTACATCTGCAGATGGCCAATTGCCGGTTGTAAGCTGGCTGGCATCTACAAAACGCGAGAACAGTATGCAATAGTCCCAGTCCTTGGAATAGCGCTCATAATACCTCACATAGGCTACTGACACGGGGTAATTGTCTTTAAAATCGGGATACTTCGCGCAGTTGGCTTCGTATTCGGCATCATGGTTGAATTCCCCCGTACGCTCATACAGCCGGTCATACTTCCACGGCAGGTTTTTATAATGGGCCTTGTACAGGTAAGACACCACCGGGAAGGTACAGTTAGTACCTATCACTATTTTTTTATCACCTATGTGCTCATTTTGTATCAGCCACTCGGTTGCAGGCCTTATGCCCAGCATATAGTAGTCGGTCTCGTACTTGCCATAGATACCTTTCAGCCCGCCGGGTATTTCGTTATAGTACAGTGATTCCAGCGGGTGGTTCGCCATTACATAACGCACAGGTGAAAAAAGCCCGATAGCTATCAGCACTATGGTGGCATAACCAATCACCTTCTGCCGGGATTTGACGAGCATCATCCACCCTATTGACGCTATCACTACCAAAGGTGGATAGATGAACAGGAAGTGACGCCAGCCGTCATACAACGACGACTTTTTGTGTATCGCATAAGCTATAGGAAACAGAATGCTGAACAAAACGAAGAATGCAAACAACAGCATATTCTTCTTGTGCTTATACACAAACGGCAAGCTCATGCAACCGATGGCAAACCCCACCAGCACTATTATGGGCGCTGTATACAGTACATACTTGGGTATATAATACCACGGTATCTGGTTGCTCAGTATTTTTTTACCATCATACAGCAGCCCTATGTTGATGAAGAAATTAGACATGATCTTCAACGCTTCCAGCGGCTTGCTGATAATGCCCAGGTGCGCATAAGGCCAGCACAGGATAGCGATGAGGTAGCCCAATACCGTAATGATGATCACCTGCTTCACAATGCGCATATTCACAATGGCCTTTATCTGCCGCGTATACAACGCAAAGACTCCGATAAATAAAACAAAGTAAGCGATAAGCAACAACCCGCCTATACGCACGCCCATGGCCCAGCCTATGCTGCACACCAGCCCGAACAAATACTTCAGACTTGTATCAGGCAATGCCTGCAGGAATAGTAGCATGAAATAGATACCAGCAGTATAACCAGCAGAGAAAGGTATATCCTTGGGATTAGCAAAGTTATGCCCGAACCAGCTTGGCGAAAGCACCAGGAATATGATGGCCAGTATACCGGTGTTCCACCCACCCATAAACTTTGCCAGCTTGCCAGCATAGATGATACCAATAGCGCCCACAATGGCATTAATAAAATGCATAGTGGTATAGTGGTCCCAGATGTGGAATACATTGTATGAAAACGCCGTTATGAAATCGAACAGGCCACCATAGTATTGTATGCCCGACGATGCGGTACCATCAGGTGCGCCATTGGGTATACCCGTTTGCGCAGATGTATCATTGCCAAAGAAATAATTGAAGATACTATTCCCATAATCAAAGTGCCAGTGCTCATCGCCGGTTACAGCGAACTGAAAACTCATGGCAGGCATGCCTATGATCAGCGCCACTGCCAGCATATTAAATACTGAACGGTAGATGATATGCTTTCTTTGTTCGGGTGTTAGCGTATCCGGCATCCGGAACGGTAAAATGAAACTATTGTAAAACCATATACGCAGTGATATGGAGAGTACCCCTACGAACATCATAAAAGAATCCTTCACCACGTTCACCTTGCTCTCCGGCTGGTTTACCCAGTATATCGGCATTTCCTCTATCTTATAGTCATTGAGGTCGGCCTGGTACAGCAGTTCCACATCATGCGACCAGCCTGAGCTCTGCATATTGCCAAACAACAAATTGGCAGCTGTACGGGGGTATAACTTAAACCCGCATTGGGTATCCTTCAACCTGAGGGTGGTAAATAATTGTACAACACCATTGAATATGCCGCCAATGAATTTCCTGCTCTGCAGTGCCTCTACTTTTCCTTCACTATGCTTGCGCGAACCTATGTATATCGTGTCAGTACTGGAAAGAACGCGCTTATCTTTCTTTTGCCAGTTGAGCAGTTCGGTTGGCTTGGTCGACATATCAGCATCCAGTGTCAGTATATAATCGCCCTTGGCCATACTTACGCCTTTCTTTAGTGCGCTGCCCTTGCCGCCATTGGCCGGCATCTTTTCTATCGTTATCCGCTCCCGCAGAAAATCGTACTTACTGCCTATCGCCTCTTTTATCTTTTCACTGGTGTCGTCCTTGCTGCCATCGTCCACTATTATTACCTCATAATCGCCCTTCCACTTCTCTTCGAAATCAGCCAGGCCGGCCAGCATCATATCTATCCGTTTCGACTCATTGTAGCATGGTATCACCAGCGACAACAGGAAGTTACTGTTGTCCTGTTCCGCAGATCTTACAGGTTGTGTGTTATTCGATGTCTGGCCCTTCTTCATTACCGCTGATCAGTTATTTATTTAGTTTACCCAGGTACACCCAATCTCCTTTTATATCCATGCACACATTATCCTTGATCTGTATTTCCTTTTGCAGGTAAGACGCAATAGGATAAAAGTTCAGGTGCATGTCCATAGTATAAAAATAATAGCGCTGGCGCGGAGTAACAATTATTAATTGCTTTCTGGCCACTCTCTTCAGTTCCGCTATAGCATCCGGCAGTTCGCGCAGATGCTCTATGGTGTGGTGACAGGTAACAATATCAAAAGCATTGTCTGCAAACGGAAGTTTATAGATGCTGCCTTTCACATAGTCTGCGTTCTTCAGGGTAGGTACATTATCATACAGGTCGCAGCCGGTAAGTTTCAGTTTTTTATTGTTGTCACCCACTGTATTCAGCCAAAAGCCATTGCCGCAGCCCACATCCATCAGGGTCAGTGCTGTTGGGTCCAGGTTGGCAAGCATGTACTTTATACAGGGTGTGTTCAGGTCGGTTGGCCGGTCGCGGGCCATACAGTCCAGGTTACGGTATACTTCTATGAATTCCTCTTCGGTCATGTCATAAGCTATATCCTTAAAGTCCATGTAGGTCTTTATCTCCTTGGTATTACCCTTGTACCAGATATAAAAGAAAGGATACATAAACCACCGGGCGTCTCTCAGTACCGGTGGCAATAATTCATCCAGTACATACCTGATAGCATTCGTAAGGCTTCGGTTCATTTAATTGAAAATATTTACAGAATATGAAGTGATCAAAGAACGGTAAAAATACATACTGGCAACAGATTTTCCAAGTAAGAAAGGGCTGTAAATAAAGAAAAGCAACGATCACAGACCGTTGCTTTTCTTTGTATTATAACTATAGCTTAATAATTAAGCTTCAGTAGTTTCCTGTGGTGCTTCTTCAGTAGTGGTGTCATCAGCAGCATCTGCTTCCGCTTCAGCTATCTGTGCAGCACGTGCTGTGTTTTTCTCTTCTATTTTACGCACAGATTCCTTCATGGTCTCATGGCGTTTATCGCTCTTGTGCTTACGATGTGTTTCTTCGCGGGTAGCTACCAGCACTTCGTGCTCGCCATTCCACTTTTCAAATTTCTCCATAGCCGTTTGCTCATCAAACAAGCCCAGGCCTACGCCACGCATCAGGTGTTTCAGGAACAGTACGCCTTTGAACGACAATATACGGCGGCAGGTATTTGTAGGTTGCGCGCCTTTGTCCAGCCAGTGCAGCGAACGCTCACGGCTGATACGCACCGTTGCCGGTACTGTCAGTGGGTTGTACGTACCCAGTTTTTCAATGAATTTACCATCGCGGGGTGCAGTTGTGCTCGCAACAACGATGAAGTAGAATGGGCGCTTTTTCGACCCATGTCTCTGAAGACGAATCTTTACCGACATAAATAATAGAAATTATTTTGCGTTAAACAATAAAACTTTTTTTTCGGACTGCAAATATAGCTCAGTTTATTGAAACTACAAACTATTCACCCATTTTATTGGCTGTTTTTCCCGATTGTCCATTTTATTGCACTAACTCTTAAAGCTTCGCGGAGCCTTAATTTACGGTAGTTTTCACTTTAGCAGGCAGATTGTACCGTACCCCGGCACTAAAAAGCAACGCATGATAATACTGGCGGCTCATAGCGTCGCCAGGTACTGCAGTGGTCAGTGAAGAAAGCATATTATGTGCAGATGGGCTTACCCACACGCCCCATTGCTTGCTGATATGGTATTGCACATCTATTTTCAAGGCAAGCATAGCGGCTACAGGATTATAGTGATAGTTAATAGAATTCTCTACATCCTGCGATGCTGGCTGGTCGGCAGACAGTTTACCTTTGAAGTTCAGCAGCGTTTCCACACCAATACCCGGTACCACGTCTACTTTCTTCCCCATTTTCATCACATACCCTATCATTACCGGCACTACTATGTGCGTATTACTTATAGTATACCTGACACCTATGACATTTGTAGTACCGTGAACTGCGCCCGAGTCTTTGCTCGTAGGCGTCTGGACTGGAGGTACCATTCCGCCGCACAATGGTTCGCCTATCGCATTCACAAAAGTGACACCGGTGCGCAGATAGCCTATGCCTGTTTCCAGTTGCAGGTTTCCCTTATTATACCCTATGCTCACCTGTGCCTGGTTTGAACGGATATTGTTGCTACTGTTATAGGCATCGCCGGAAAAGACACTGAAGGTTGAGCTGGATACACCTGTTCCGCCGCCTGCCTTAATATAATAACCATCTTGTGCTACGGCAGGTACGGTTAATAGTATCAATGCCGAAAATGAGATGAACTTCTTCATATAAGAGGTTTTAAGGAATGTTATACACTCAAAACTAACAACATTTATCTATAAAGTCAAATTTTATTTAGTTTATCTAGCCATAACCAAAAAGGGCCGGCGCGAAGCCAGCCCTTTTTATAAATTCAAAATTTAAGATCTCTGAACTGTAGTGTTATAGAATGATAGAGTATTCTTATAACAGATAGGGATAGTTAGAAAAGGGTTCGGTTTGATAGGTTTTTATAGTTTAAAAAAATAGGATCCGGTGTTTGATAGAGGTGCTTTGAGATAGGTTTCAAAGTACAATGTAAAAGTACAGAGCTATTATGGTTAAATGTTGAGCATAAATACCTCTTTTACACTAAGCATAAATACCCATTTTTTGCAGCAGTGGCTTCCTCCATAACCTCCTGATCATCAGCCTATACTACCTGCAACACTATTTTTCCACGCACATGGCCTTCTTCACTTATCTTTTGCGCTTCTGCGGCCTCTTCTAGTTTCATCACTTTATAGATCACCGGCTTTACTATACCATCATCTACCAGTTGCGCTATTTGTTTCAGTTGGGCAGGGATAGATTGGGCCATATAGCCTTCTACATGAATGTTCCTTTCCTTTGCCTCCTCCAGTACCTCCGGCTTCACAGTCGTTATCAGCCGGCCGCCGTTCTTCAGCACAGCCAGTGAGCGCCGTTGTGTATCGCCACCCAGCGTATCAAAAACCAGGTCTACGTTTTTCAGTTGCTCTTCAAATTTTTCATGCTTATAGTCTATCACTTCATCAGCGCCCAGTTCCTTTAAAAACGTTTTATTTTTCTCAGATGTAGTGCCGATCACAAATGCACCCTTCCACTTGGCAAATTGCACCGCAAATGTGCCCACCCCACCCGATGCGGCATGTATCAGCACTTTTTGTCCCGCCTGCAGCTGCCCGTGATCAAAAAGGCCTTGCCAGGCCGTAAGCCCCGCCAGTGGTATCGCAGCAGCAGTTATGTGATCTACGTTTTGCGGCTTCAATCCCAGTTGGTCTGCCTTTACCACTATATATTCTGCAAACGCACCATTCCTGGTCACATCTGGCCGGCCGTATACGGCGTCACCGGGCTTAATGCTTTTCACGTCCGCTCCCACCTGCTCCACTACGCCCGATACATCCCACCCAAGTGTTAGCGGCAATGGCGTGGGAAACTTCCCTTTATAGCCACCACCGCGTATCTTCCAGTCTACCGGGTTGATACTGCTGGCATATACTTTCACCAGTGCCTCGTCTGCGGCTGGCTGTGGCACGGGTATGTCTTCCATTTTTAATACCTCCGGCCCGCCAAATTCATGTATCCTCATTGCTTTCATAAAATAAATTGAGTTTACTCGTATCGCACATAAATGATGCCGCGGGAGATATCTTTAACCCTGTATGCAAATCACAAAAAGATCATAACCTCACCAGGCGCTACTCTTCATCCTCTATAATCTCCACCACACGGCCAACCTGCCCATCTTCGAGTCGTACTTTTATTCCCCGGGAGTGGTACGGAGCGCTCGTAAGGAGGTCTTTTACTATGCCTCTCGTACGTTTACCGCTGCGCTGATCCTGCTTCAAAATTATATCTACGTGCAGCCCTGTGTTTATGTCTGCCCGGTTTTGTCCATTCATTTTGTAAAGATAATTTTTAAACCATTCGGCTAAAAATCAGTCTAAAAACAAGTCGGCACAACAGGCTCGTAAAAGCACTTGATTATGAGAAGATTATGGAAAAATAAACTGAACACTATCATTTCCACCCTGTTCTATCATCCCCTGATTTGCCTGTATCAATACCTGGAAAATAGGGGGTTAGACCATTAATTTCCTAACCGGCCATGTATATTTTTCAATGCTATTTTGCTGTGGCGTGGTTTTTTTAGGTAATAGAAAAACATGACTAACACAATAAAACCATCAGCAATGAACAAGACTTGGAAAGCCATAGGCATAGCCGCCATTACAGCAGGCTTATTATATTATCCGGCACTCAGACTGTACCGTTACCTGGCAGCTAAAAAAGAAAATGAGGGAGAAGAAGAAGAGCATCGTGTAAAAGCTTTCTTACCTGCATACCGCGGCAAGCACAAACCACATCACCGGCATACCCACAACGGCCACGCCGGACCTGATATGGCATAACATAAAGCACATTATAAGGCGTGTAATGATTCGCTTACTTTACAGGAAGCGGATCATTACAGCCATTTTTCGTAGAGGAGCCGCGTCACCACGTATTCTTCCTCATCCAGGAACTCACGCATACCCGTATTATTCACCAGTGTAAACCGGATAATGCGTTTTATGCCCTTTTCTATATAATGTCGTTCCAGCATGCTATTGAGCAGGCGGTATATGCCCATGCGCCGGTACTCTTCCGCTACAAAACCATCGCTCACGTATAGTTCCTTGCCCTCGTGTATCTCTATCCGGCTGTCGTCCTGCTCCTCTACATAACCAAAAATGAACCCCACCGGCACACTGCTTACATAAGCCAGAAGGCAAAGCCCCTCACACTCATCCTGCATTTTTATTACATGCCGCATATAGCTGTCTTCTATATTCACCCAGGCAGCAGTTTTATTATGCAGGCTATGCTCGTGCAGGTGCAACAGGTGCATAAGGCCAGAGATCACCTGGTAATGCTCGGCGATACGCACAGAACATATCTCAACAGTTTTTTCCATATCAGTTTGTTTTAAAAAACTACATTGTACAGCACAAAAACGACACCTAAAAGTAAACCATATCCATTAAATACTATGTATGCATCTGTCTTTTCAATTTATTACCTTAGCGGGTACAATACGGCATTCACGGTCAATGCCAGTATGGTAAACACTTACTCTGAACTTTTAGATACTGATGCCTGACGTACAATTATTCATTCCCTGCTTTGTGGACCAGCTCTACCCTGATACGGGGATGAACATGGTAAAAGTGCTGGAAAAACTGGGGTGCAACGTAAGTTATAATACACGTCAGACCTGCTGCGGGCAACCTGCTTTCAATGCCGGGTACCGCGATGAGGCTAAGTCTGTGGCCACGAAATTCCTGCAAGACTTTAAAGACAATACTTACATCGTCAGCCCCAGTGGCTCGTGTACAGGATATATACGCAATTGCTACGACAAGCTGTTTGAGAACAGTGCCGACCATAATCTCTGTAACCAGGTCAGGGGTAATACGTTTGAGTTCACCGAGTTCATCACCAAGGTGCTGAAAGTAGACAATATAGGCGCAGAGCTGAATGGCAAAGCTACCTATCATGATGCCTGCGGTGCACTGCGTGAATGTGGCATAAAAGAGGCGCCGCGGCAACTGCTCAAAAACGTAAAGGGCCTGGAAATGGTAGAGATGGCCGAGTGTGAGACCTGCTGCGGATTTGGTGGCACTTTTGCCATAAAGTTTGAGCCCATATCTATGGGCATGGCCCAGGTGAAAGTAAAAAGCGCGCTGGAAACGGGAGCAAAATACATGATCACCACCGACGTAAGCTGTATGATGCATATACAAGGCTACATCAACGAAAACAGGCTGCCCATACAGACCATGCATATAGCAGACGTCTTAGCCAGCGGATGGTAAATATTTAGTTTTGCACAATAGAATATGCATTTATTATGTATTTTTGCACAAATGCTGTGCAAATGACGAGACTTTTGGAACAATCGGAAAATCTGCTTGCCCATACCTCGCTTAATTTCAAAAGATTTCTGTTTGAGCAGATCAAATGGAAAAACCGCCTGATTGGTATAAAAGGTGCAAGAGGAACCGGGAAAACTACGCTTTTATTGCAATGGCTTAAGCAGCAAAATCTTCCGGCGGCAACTGCAGCTTATTTTTCATTAGATGATTTGTACTTTTCCGGCAACTCGTTAAAAGAAACTGTCAGGGATTTTTACAAACAGGGCGGAAAAATACTTGTGCTGGATGAAGTGCATAAATATAAAAACTGGGCAACCGAAATAAAAAATTGCTATGATTTTTTCCCAGACCTGAAACTCATTTTCACAGGTTCCTCTATCATTGATATTTCAAAACAGGAAGGTGATCTGAGCAGAAGAGCGCTTATGTATGAAATGCCCGGCTTGTCTTTCAGGGAGTACCTGGCTATGAAGAATATCATACATGTACCTGCAATCCCGCTTGAAGATTTACTCAAAAAAGCAGGCTTGATTAAAAAAGAGTTACCCGCAGATTTCAGGCCTTTGCAATATTTCAGTGATTATATAAAAACAGGATATTACCCCTTTGTGCTGGAAGATACTGAGTCGGTGCATCAAAAAATAAATCAATTAGTCAGGACAATCGTAGAATATGATATGGTCGAGTTGAAAGACCTTGATATGCGAAATGCAAAAAAATTGCTGCAGCTTATTTATGTGATTGCCCAGCAGGTGCCGTTTAAACCAAACCTGACGTCTCTGGCAGAGAAAACTTCTATTCACCGCAATTCATTAGTCAATTATCTGCATTACCTGGAACAGGCTAAGATACTTTTCCTGCTTTACCCTGCCGGACGAAGTACCGCAGTACTTCAGAAACCAGAAAAAATATTCTTAAATAATACCAACTTATTGTATGCCCTGGCAGAAGAAAAGGCAGAAACAGGCACTGTCCGGGAAACATTCTTTATGTCGCAATTACATCCGTTTCATAAACTGCAAATGCCTAAAAAAGGCGACTTTATTGTAAACGATAAATATACTTTCGAAATCGGCGGCAAGGGGAAGGAGCATAAACAAATTGCCGGAGTAGAAAACGCCTGGTTGGTTAAAGATAACCTGGAAACTCCGGTTGCTGATGAAATACCCTTGTGGATGTTTGGGCTGTTGTATTGATTGGAGCATGTGAACATTCAGGTATTGATTTTATTTTGTACATAGTGTTGACAAATTTTAATGGGTATGCAATGAATGTCTATGTTATTTTACCACCACAAAACTAAAACGTGTATTTTTACTTTTACTTTTAAGTTTTAATTATTTACATGGCAGAATTACAGAATCAATATAACGAAGACAGTATAAAATCGCTGGACTGGCGGGAGCATATACGCCTGCGCCCCGGCATGTATATAGGCAAGCTGGGCGATGGCAGCAGCGTGGACGATGGTATATACGTGCTGGTCAAGGAGGTGATGGACAACTGCATTGACGAGTTCGCGATGGGGCAAGGCAAACGCATAGAGCTGACCATTGCCGATGGCGGAGTTACCATTCGCGACTTTGGCCGTGGTATACCGCTGGGCAAAGTGGTAGACGTTGTGAGCAAGATAAATACCGGCGCCAAGTACGACAGCAAGGCCTTCCAGAAGTCGGTGGGGCTGAATGGTGTGGGTACCAAGGCCGTGAACGCGCTGAGCAAGTATTTTAAGGTCTCCGCTTTTCGTGAGGGGCGCACCAAGGTGGCCGAATTCGAAAGAGGCATACTTATAAAAGAACATAAAGAAGCCGCTACTACTGAGCCCAACGGCACGCTGGTAGTGTTCAGGCCCGATGAAACGGTATTCCGCAACTACCACTTCCTGCACGAGTACCTGGAAAACCAGGTATGGAACTATTGCTTCCTCAATGCAGGCCTGCAGATACACTTCAACGGCAGGAACTACATCTCTAAGAACGGCCTCCTGGATCTGCTGACCCGCAAGACAAATGTGGACAACCTCCGCTACCCTATCATACACCTCAAAGGTGAGGATATAGAAATAGCGCTGACCCATACCGGCGATTATGGCGAAGACATCTACTCCTTCGTAAATGGCCAGCATACCACGCAGGGCGGTACCCACCAGGGCGCTTTCCGTGAAGCCTTTGTAAAGACGATTCGCGACTTCTATAAAAAAGACTATGATGCCTCCGATGTGCGCCAGAGCATCACCGCGGCCGTATCAGTAAGGGTGCAGGAGCCTGTGTTTGAATCACAGACCAAGACCAAGCTGGGGTCGCAGTATGTATGGGAAGGCGGCCCATCTATGAAGGCATTCATAGGCGACTTCCTGAATAAGGAGCTGGACAACTACCTGCATAAGAACCCCGCCGTGGCCGATGCCCTGAAAAAGCGCATTGAGCAGAGCGAACGCGAACGCAAGGAGCTGTCAGGGATCAGGAAGCTGGCCAACGAACGCGCCAAGAAAGCCAACCTGCACAACAAAAAATTGCGCGACTGCCGCATTCACCTCAACGACGAACCGCCTGCCAAGGGCCGCGACGAATACAATCTGAAACAACAGGAGTCGACCATATTCATTACGGAGGGCGACTCTGCCAGTGGCTCCATCACAAAGAGCCGCAGTGTAGAGACACAGGCGGTGTTCAGTCTGCGTGGTAAACCCCTCAACAGCTACGGCCTCACCAAGAAGGTGGTCTATGAGAACGAAGAATTCAACCTGCTGCAACATGCGCTGAACATAGAAGAAGGGCTGGAAGGGCTGCGCTACAACAATATAGTGATAGCCACTGATGCTGATGTGGACGGTATGCACATCCGCCTGCTCATCATGACCTTCTTCCTCCAGTTCTTCCCCGACCTGGTGCGAGGTAACCACATCTATATACTGCAGACACCGCTATTCCGGGTGCGTAACAAGCATAAGACCATCTACTGCTACAGCGACGAAGAGCGCCGTAACGCCATTGCCGAGATAGGCGCTAAAGCCGAGATAACCCGTTTCAAAGGCCTGGGCGAAATATCTCCCGATGAGTTCCAGCAGTTCATAGGGCAAGATATGCGCAAAGACCCGGTACTCATCAGCCAGGATGCACAGGTGCAGAAGCTACTGGAATACTACATGGGCAAGAATACCCCACAGCGCCAGGTCTTCATCATAGATCATCTGCGGGTAGAAAAAGACCTGGCAGAGGAGCTGGGTGTAGAGGTAGAAGCGTAGTGGTCCAGTATTTAGTAGATAGTATGTAGTTCATAGTATTTAGTATTTTATTGAGCGTATTTAGTAGATAGTTTAAAACCGTCCCATGCAACACGCACTTATTATCAAGAACGATATTATCATCAATGCCCCTGTGGCTAAAGTATGGGATGCGCTGGTGAACCCTGAACAGACCAAAAAATACATGCACGGCTGTGCGGCAGTATCTGACTGGAAGGAGGGCAGCCCATTACTGTGGAATGCAGTTTGGGAAGGCAAGGAAACCACCTTCGTAAAAGGAAATGTCTTAGCCATAGCGCCTGAAAAACACCTGGCCTATACGACCATTGACGCCACAGGAACAACCGAAGATATACCTGCCAACTACGCCACTGTGACCTACAGCATGGAGGAAGGCGAAGGGCAAACTGTGCTCCTCGTTACCCAGGGCGACTTTGCTCACATAATAAATGGCGAGAAGAAATACAACGACGCCATGGCTGCCGAAGGCTGGCAATCTATACTGGAACAAATAAAGCAAATAGCTGAAAATGAATAAGTTGAGATAATACATCTCAACTTATTGTTCATACTATTACAATCATCCTTCCCAATACATTATCTCTACATTTGACAGCTACTCGCTTGCCGGCGCAGGAGGCTGCTGAGGTGGCCTGTTCTGAGACCGGTTATCGGGTCGGCGCTGCTTTGGTTGCTGGTTAGGATTCCGGGGTTGCTGCGGTCGGTTGCCCTCCGGTTTATTCGCCTGCTTGCCGGCATTCTCCCCACCCTGCTCTGCGGGTGCTCCTTCAGGCCGTGGCCTTTGTGGTTGGTTTGGCCTAGGCTGCTTAGGACCCTGCTGCTGACCAGCATTTTTATTCTGCTGCGGCCGGTTGCCCTGCTGCCCCTTACCTTGACCCTGCCCTGCCGGCTTGTCGCCTTGCGGCTGCCCACCCTGAGCGGGCTTATTGCTCTGAGGTTGACCACCACCCGGCTTAGGCCCTTGCTGCCCCTGACTCTTGCCACCGCCAGAGCGCTTCTTCTTATTCTTATGCTCCAGGTTCTTCAGCGATATCTGACCTACGTCGTTTACGTAACCCATATCGGGCTTGATGCCTGCCTTACTTTCCTTAGTTTCAAGTTCTACGGGTTGCAGTTCGTCGGCCTTCTGGCCTAGTTTATTCAGCTTCTGTATCTCCTTTACGCGGTCTATGCTCAGCGGATACTGCTTATTATTATCCGAGAAGCTATACCACATGAGGCTCTTAAATATATCTCTTTTCTGTAAGTGAGCTACACCTTTCACCGTTTCCAAGTGGTCGGCATGATCAGGGAAAATGGATAAAGCATCCATATATGTATCTAACTCATAATTGAGGCAGCACTTAAGCCTGCCACACTGACCTGACAATTTGGTCTGGTTGATGGACAGATTCTGGTAACGTGCTGCAGTAGTGTTCACCGACTTAAAATCTGTGAGCCAGGTGCTGCAGCATAGTTCACGCCCGCAAGACCCTATTCCACCTACTTTGCCGCTCTCCTGCCGGGCGCCTATCTGCTTCATCTCCACCTTCATCTTAAAGTCGCCGGCAAACAGCTTTATCAGCTCCCTGAAGTCGACCCGCTGATCTGCGGTATAAAAGAAGGTACCTTTTTTACTATCGGCCTGCACCTCTACCTCGCATATCTTCATGTCAAGGTTGAGGCTACGAGCTATGGCGCGTGACCGCACCAGTATTTCGGCTTCGCGCTCCTTCTGCTTGCCGCTCTGCTCCAGTTCCTCCTCAGTGGAAGGGTGTAAAACGCGCTTGCTCACCTCGTTCTCCCGCACACCATATTTCTTTAGTTGCAGTTTCACGAGCTCGCCTGTAAGGCTCACTTGCCCTACATCGTAGCCGCCAACGCCCTCTACGGTGAACCAGTCGCCCTTTTCGAGCAGATGGTGGGTATTATTACGGAAGAATTCTTTCCTGCTACCCTTACTGAAAGATACTTCTATCAGCGGGTACGGCTTTGCGCCATCGTGCAACGGCAGATCTGCCAGCCAGTCGTATACGTTAAGACGGTTGCACCCACCGGTGCTGCACCCGCCATTGCCTTTGCAGCCGCCCGGTTTGCCATCAGCACCCGAGCCACAATTGCCACATCCCATTTCCAATATTTTATATAGAGCAGCGTCCGGACAACCTTATCCAAAAAAATATAGCACACAACTATCGTTGTTTTCACTCCTCACCAGGTCATCTTACCAACTGCCGATTGTTAAGAAATAATTACTTATGTACAAACCTACGCAAAAAACATGGAATTGGGGAATTAGATTTTCGAGCAGGCATTTCAGATATTACCCATAAATACATTCCAATCCGATGAATTAAATAAACACGTATTCACATCACTTCTTCACCTTTTCCATATTTTTCGCCACTCTGTATTTCACGATTCTGCTGATTAATGCCAGCGGCATTGGCTGGTCGAGCGGAAACTGTACGGAACCTTTACCTGTTTCGTAGGCGGCCAATTCCTTTTCAAATGCAGTCATTCCAATTGGCGCCGGGTAAAACCCAATATGATTTTTGAATGCCGCAAAATGTACCAGGTTGCCGTTGAGTATGAAGGTGGGCATGGCATACTTTATTGCCTCAGTTGCACCAGGCGCCGCCTTTTTTATAGTAGCCCTTACCTCTTCCAGCAGCATCTGTACCGGTGCCGGGAACCCTGCTATATAATCGTCTATATTTTCAGCCAGTGATCGCTTCATAATATATATGCTTATGGTCTGCCACAAATTTAATATTTAATCACAAAAACCATGCAAGCCGTGGTATGGCTACTCCTCATTGCCCCAGCAATTTGTACGATTTCTTTTCCAGCGTACAATTTTGAATTATTGCTCAGATTGTCATTGATTATCAATGGCCGTGCGTACAATTTGGGACTTGGGACGGCTGGAAAAGTGAACAAAAAGTGGACACTTTCTTTACAAGCCAAATTATAAAAATTTGGCATTTTTTAAGCGAGACGCTTCCAAATTCCAGGACGAAGCTGGACGCTGTCGACCAGTGAGCAAACCGGAATTGTACAGATTCTTTTTCTGCGTTCAATTTCGGATTATTGCTCAAAACATCGTTGATTATCAATGGTTGTTTGTACAATTTGCTACTTTCGTGAGGCCGAAAAGTGAACCCGCCTTACGCTAAAGCTTCGGTCGGACAGGCAAAAACTGTACACTTTGTAAACGGCCGAAATCCGATAATCCGGATTTTTTATTACAGCGCTAAACGTCAAACTGACACTTGAAGCCCGGATATATAATGCCGCAAAAACCGAGCCAGATATTGCGAAAATGATAGTTAAGAAAACATTTATTATTGTTTCATGTTTTGTAAACTTAAAGGTTGCCTTTAAAATATCTAAAGCCAGACTTTGCATTTGCAAGAAAGCCATATTGGACTTTTAGCAATAGCAAAGCCCGGACAAAAGTCCGGGCTACTTAACCAATCAACCTAAAAAAAACCACTTTTTGAGCGTGACCTTTTCTTGCGGGCCTACGGTTTTGCTATGTTCTTTACTTTTTCGGTACGTAAAGGTTAAACAGATAATCGCTGCCACCTATGCCTGCATAGCCCACGCCGGGAGAGAACAGGTACGCGGTATTCACCTTGTGCTCTTTTGATACGGTTTCTTCGTTCCAGGTGGCACCACCATCGTAGGTTGTGTACATGGTGTGAGAGCTCATATCGGAAAGCGCCCAGCCAGTGTTGCCGTTGAACTCCATTTTTTTCAGCTGGTAGCTGTTGAATTGTTTTTTTGGCGTCCAGTTGGCACCGCCATCGGTAGTATACAGGCAGTCTATGTCTGAACCAGAGCCATCAGAGCAGGATATCCAACCGGTTTTGCCATCTTTGGCAAAGGCAACAGAATAATAGTTTTTGCGAGGACCAGTAAAGAAGTCTTTTTTGTTGGCTACCCAAGTATCGCCACCATTATCAGAAGTAAACATCATTTCGTGACGGCCTACAACTATAAGATGTTTGGCATCGCGCGCTACAAATCCTGTATAGTCCTCAGAAGATTCTTCTGACGGCTTTTTGGGCCCTATGTCTTTCCAGGTCTTACCACCATCTGTGGTACGATACACGGTAACGGAGCAGAACATGTAGCCGGTCTGTTCACTAACAAAGACTATCTTCTCGAATTTAGCGCTTTGGAAATGGGAAAAATCGGCCTTCCAGGTAGCGCCGCCATCGTGGGTTTCCATATACAGGTTGCTTTCTCCACCCGCAAAGCCGTCCTTAGCGTTCTTGAAGTAAATACATAGTACCCTACCCTGCTCTGCCCATTGTTTTTCCCAGGTCTTACCGCCATCTGCAGTGTGGAGGATGCCCTTGGCACCTGCCTCCCAGCCTTCCTGCGGCGTTCTGAAATAAGCGCAGTACGCGCTGAAGGGATCCCTGGTGGATGATAACATTTGCCAAGATTCGTCTTGTGCCTGCGTAGTAGTTTGCATTGCCATGCCGGCCAGCAACAGCAACATACTTGTTTTGAGTTTTTTCATTTTTATGTTGATTTTTGAAGTTGAGGCCGCAACATATATCAACAACTATAGCACCTTCAAAAAAGTGTATAAGTGTGTGTGTGGCGTGTATAACCGTGCAATTGCTATTCAGG